>CAZMJB010000045.1:0-2612 GCA_964566735.1 uncultured Candidatus Saccharibacteria bacterium | reverse complement strand
AGCATGGGTAGGATGGGTCTTCTTTGCGGCCTCACTACTTGTCTTGATTGGTGCAATGCAGTTAATTCAGGGATTAGGGGCACTCTTTAACCCTGATTATTTTGTAGTAACAGAAAACAGAGTATTCTTGTTTGATCTAACAGCTTGGGGATGGATTCACACCCTCCTAGGAGTTGTCGCACTTGCAGCAGGTATTGGCACGATGGCCGGAGCGGGTTGGGCGCGCATCGTCGCAGTGGTAATTACGGTATTAGTAATGCTCGCAAGCATTGCATATATTACAACGTTCCCACTATGGGCTACCTTCGTATTAGTCGTCGGTGGCTTCGTGATTTACGCACTCACGGTTCATGGTGCTGAAACAAACGATATACTTTAGGAGGTTATATGGCTGTTAACAACTCAAATAACGTTTCAGGTTGGGTGGGATGGATATACTTTGCGGCATTCATGTTGATCGCAATTGGGTTCTTCCAAACAATTCTTGGATTTACCGCACTTCTCAACGATGAATGGCTTGTAAGTGTTGGTGGCACACTTCTTCTTCTCGACTACACAACTTGGGGATGGGTACACCTTATCCTTGGTATTGTGTCGATGGTAGCGGGTACCGGACTCTTTAATGGCAGCACCTGGGCGCGTGTCATCGCGATCATCCTTGTACTGTTTAACTTCTTGGCGCAATTCGCTTTTGTAAGCGTTTACCCAATCTGGTCAATCATCATCATGGTGGTAGACGTACTTATTCTGTACGCCCTCACCGTTCATGGTCGTGAACCAGCACTCGACGAATAAACACATTTAAAAAAGAAAAGCCCGCCAGTTAGGCGGGTTTTTTCTTGGCAATGCGTTTTACCAGGAACGAGAATATCAGTGTGCCGGCAATTGCGCAGGCAGCCAATGGCCAAAGCGAGATAGGGAGCGCCGCAACGAGGAAGACGGCCGCCATGACCGGTGAGCCAATCACCGCGGTGAGCATCCCTGAAATAGCCCCGATAACCGCACCACTTCCACCAAGTTCAGGGAAGACGTTCGTGAAAAGAAGTCCCATCGCCACTCCAATAAATACAGAAGGGAACACCAGGCCACCCTTATAGCCAGTACCGGCAGACCACGCCGTGGCCATGAGTTTAATAAGGATAAATCCGATAAGAGTGACTGCGGTAAACTGCGCGAAATTATCGATAAGAAGTTCGGTACCGATTTTGCCACTAAACTGCACTACTGGGCTACCGGCGTAGTACAGGAACCCGAGCGCAAGGCCGGCGAGTGCACCGAAGATCCATTCAACTCCCTTAAACCCTGCATTCACTACAGCTAATGAAGTCTGCGAGAAGAGTCGCACCAGTGCGTTAAGCGCGAGCGCGAGGAGGCCTGATACGAACCCGAGAAGAATAGCTATGGCGAAGTCGTGCGGTACAAGCTCAGGCAGCGCAGGGATAAGCCCGACACCTGGCTCGCCTGTTAAGAGGCGAATACCGTAAATGGTGCCGAAGGCCGCCGCACCAGCGAGTAGAATTACCGCAACCGAACGAATCGGAAGTTTATTCCCTGAACGCCATGAACTCTGCCAAAGAAGTAAGAGGGGAATAAGTACAAGAAGGATTGAGTGCACGAAGGCGACGAGCAACGCACCGACACTCGCCAGCACCAATAGTTGCTTATCCGACCCGTTCTTCATGCGGGCGGCAATAAACGCTCCAAAGCCAGCAGAAAAGGCCATAAGGGCCGCTTCTGGACCAAGCGAAGCACCAGCTAACAGACTCACTGCACCAATGAGCAGCACAGCGCCAATTGAAGCGAGGCTCGAAGGCGGATCTTGAAGCTCTTCGAGCAGATCACCCGAAGTTTCTTTCACTCGCTTCACCTTTACGAGCTTATAGACCGCGGTTAATAAGAGTCCTAGGACAATCGCAACAGGGAAGACCCTCCAGCGTTGATCATCGGTTCCAAGTACATCGTCCCAAAGCCAGACCGTACCTTCAATTCCCACAAGTTCAAACAGGTAGAGGACTACTGCGTCAACAATTCCGATAATGAGTGCGGCGAGCCAGATCATTTCGTTCTCCTGTTTCCTTGCTCTTATACTATCACGCCATATTCCTTACGCTTGCTAAATACTCTCTCATCCACAAAAATATCCTTACGGCGTATTCGCCTGTCCATTGCAACGAAAGAGGTGTGTTATGACGTTCGAGGCACCGGCTCGACTCTCCATACAGGAGGGAATCCTCATGACCATCCCGGTGGTTATGGAAAAGAAGGACTGGCTCCTTTCCGGCGACAGCGTACTGTTCCCGAGTGGGGTACAGCGTTGCCTGCGGCTCCGAGACCGCTACAACAGAACGTGGCGCGACCACTGGACCATCTGCCTTCGGGAAGACGGCAAGCTCGCGCTCATGTACCATCGACGGAAGGTGGAGAACGGCATTCTCGTTCGGGTCACCAAGCCGCTCACCCAGCGCGCATGGGGCATTTCCATCAACATGATCTGGAAGCTCCTACCCTCCGACGTCCTTGGCCGCGTGCTCTACCACCTGGACACGGCCACCGGGGACCCCTACGCGGCATACGGCTATCCGCTTTGGGCATTCACCCCTCCGCAGGGCAGG
>CAZMJB010000044.1:0-2964 GCA_964566735.1 uncultured Candidatus Saccharibacteria bacterium | reverse complement strand
AAGGAAGCAAAGATCATGTCTGTTCTTTCAACTAAGAACCTTCGTGGTGTGCCTCGCAAGAGCTACGGTATCGACATGTCAACTAACCAACTCGTTGATGACGCACAGCCTGTAGGTGTTATCGCTGCACAATCAGTCGGTGAACCTGGTACACAGCTTACCCTTCGTACCTTCCACGCATCAGGTGTGGCAGAAAGCGACATTACCCAGGGTCTCCCACGTGTTGAAGAGCTCTTCGAAGCTCGCTCACCAAAGGGTCAAGCATACGTTACTGAAGTAACTGGTGTTGTTGAAGCCTGGGAAGACGGCAAGAAGTACATCGTTCAAGTTACTCCAGAAGCAGGTCACGTTGAAAAGATTGCCCTTGAAGGACGTACTGCAAACGTGAAGAACGGCGCAAACGTGAAGGCCGGTGATGTTCTTGCAACAGGCGAGAGCGAAAGCAAGCCAATCGTTTCACCATTCGACGGTGTCGTTGAAGTAACCGACGACACACTTGTACTTGCTGCTAACGCTGGTGCACCAGTTCGCTACGAAGTTCCTGGAAACATGCAACTTCTCGTGAAGAGCGGTGACGTTGTAGAAGCAGGTGACCGCCTCACCGGTGGTTCGCTCAACCTTCACGACCTCATGCGCCTTAAGGGTGTTGAAGCGACACAACGTTACATCATTAACGAAGTGCTCCGCATCTATGCTGCACAGGGTCAAGACGTTGCTGACAAGCACCTCGAGATCATCGTTCGTCAAATGTTCAGTCGTGTTCAGATTGAAGATCCAGGCGATGGTGAATTCGTAACCGGTGACATCGTCTCTCGTGCTGCCGTCGTTGAAGCAAACACTGAGCTTGCTGCGGAAGGTAAGGAAGAAATTGCTTACACCCAGCTACTCCTCGGTATCACAAAGGTGTCAATCTGGTCTGATAGCTGGCTTTCAGCTGCATCATTCCAAGACACAACTCGTGTGCTCATCAACGCCGCGGTAAGTGGTCGCCAAGACCAACTCCACGGCCTCAAGGAAAACGTGATCATCGGTCGCAAGATCCCTGTAGGTACTGGTGTGCACAGCGCAACTGCACTCGACACACTCGAAAGTGACGAAGAAGTCGTTGCCGAGATCGAGGAAGATGTAGAGCTCGCTGCCTAAGTGAAGCTACGAATAAAAGAGACGCTCGAAAGGGCGTCTCTTTTATAATGATTTTTCAAATTGACGGGAAGGGCGTATAATCACCACTTACAGATAAGGAGATGTCTATGTCAGAATTGCTTATTCCAGAACCTCAACCCGGTTTTCCGTGTGAAGATGTGAGCGAAGCAAACGCACGCGTTTTCGAGCAGCTTATGTTCGAACCCCGGTATATTTATGAGGCACATGCGTTCGCCGAGGCGCATGTGACAGCATTTAAGATAGGGCATGCTGCGGTTATAAGTTTGGGACGGGTGCTGTATAAGGATGAAAATCATCAGCGTGCATTTAGTTTCGGGGCAACGCTCTACGAGGCAATTTCTACGACAGTGCACCCTGCAGAAAGGGTCCTCGCCGATAACATGCATATTCGGCAGAAAGTGGGCGAGCTACTCGTATATCGAGAAGACACTGCAACTGGAATTATGCATATTATGGATGAGTCGGATCGATTTTCCGTTCAAGCACCCGTTGCCGCTCAGCTTGTTGAATCGGCGGCAGATCTTTACCCTCGGCTCGATAAGCGGATTGTGATGTGGGGTGCGGCGCTTGAGCGCAGTATCGATAGAGACACGCTAAAGCCCGCGGCGTAATTATTTATGCTTGCATCTTATTAGGGTAGGGGTATAGTTGAGTACAATGCAAGCTGGTGAAACATTGAACTTCATTCAACCCTTTAATGGTTTTGAGCAACAAGATGATGACGCTGAAAGAGTATCCGAAAAGGACGTAGAGATTCTCGTTCTTATTTTGAGGCGATTTGTGAATGAACAGCAGGATAACGTCCATTCATTTCCTATTTTTGAAGACGATGACTTTATAACCGTCTTTGAGTCTTCGTATCGACTTGATATGAGCGATGGCTCGCATCTCCATATTGTCGTATATGGCTCTCAGAACGACGAAGGCATGATTGATTTTGGAGTTTCAGTAAACGAGCACCTCGATGACGGATCATATAATGGAGGCCATTCGTACTTGTATGACCGCAACGGACTAAAGCGCTCTACCGCGGTGCCAGATTTAAGTGAAGAAATTGACGAGGAGGATCGAGAGCTTCTTAGGCGATATTTCATGCCTTCCGACCACTACGCCGAGATACAGTATGTCATGAATGAGCTTCAGTCAGATGACCCGGAAAGGCGCCTCCATGCCGAGCAAATGAAAAGACAACTTGATGAGGTAGGTCAGTTTGAAGAATTAGCTGAAATGTCTGGCTTCGACGGACAGCCACCGTATCCTGGTGAAATGGAGAAGGTCCTGGAACTTATTTCAAGTGCTCGACCGTTTCCTTTGCACGAATCCCAAGACTAGCTTGAAAAATGCCTCCTTTTCTGCTACAATAAGCCTCGAGTTTCCATTCATTCTTATCTGAAACGTGTACAAGACAGATAGGCGAGATGAATATCGTTTTGCATAGGCGTGCTGGCCGGCAAGACAAACCCTTAACTAGAAGGTGTTAATCTAATAATTTTAAGAGGAAGTTTATTGTTCTATGCCAACAATCAATCAACTCGTGCGCAAGCCGCGCCAGACTGCGAACAAGAAGTCAAAGTCTCCAGCGCTTGGACGCATTCACAATGCACTTAAAGTGCGTTACTACGACCAAAATGCCCCACTAAAGCGTGGTGTTTGTATTAAGGTTACAACTAAGACACCAAAGAAGCCTAACTCAGCGCTTCGTAAGGTTGCTCGTGTTCGTCTTACAAACGGTCACGAAGTATGGGCTTACATCGGTGGTGAAGGTCACAACCTTCAAGAACACGCCGTAGTGCTTGTTCG
>CAZMJB010000043.1:0-4339 GCA_964566735.1 uncultured Candidatus Saccharibacteria bacterium | reverse complement strand
TGCGCCCATTTCAACTCGGGTTGCGGAATGTGTCGCTTGCACAAGAAGCGCCACTCTCTGTTACACGCCCCTATAACATGCTATAATGTGCCAAGAGAAAAACGGGAGTACAAGGCACTTTCACGTGAAAAGAAACTGAGCATTAACACCTCAACTTTCACGTGAAATAAATCCAAAAACTTTCACGTGAAATTAGACAGGACAAAACGGTGAACTTAGCAAAAGCGTACGAGCCAAATCAATACGAACCAAACGTATATGCACTCTGGGAAACCAGCGGTGCTTTCAAGCCTAAGGGTGAGGGGAAACCCTTCAGTACGGTTATGCCACCACCGAACGCCAACGGCAATCTTCACCTTGGTCACGCCCTTGATATGGGTCTTAAAGATATCACCGTTCGCTTTAAGCGCATGACTGGCCACGACACTATTTACATCCCTGGTGCCGACCACGCCGGCTTCGAAACCTGGGTTGTCTACGAAAAAGAACTCCAAAAGCAAGGCAAAAGCCGCTTCGACTTCAACCGCGAAGAACTTTACAACCAAGTATGGGATTTCGTTGAAAAGCAGCGCGGCAACATGGAGCTGCAAGTTCGCGCCCTTGGTACCAGTGCCTCTTGGGACGACCTCGTCTTTACCCTCGACAATAAGGTAATTAAGACCGTCTATGGCACCTTTAAAAAGCTTTGGGATGAGGGCCTTATTTACCGTGGTGAACGCATCGTTAACTACAGTACCAAGTACCAGACCAGTTACGCCGACATCGAAGTTGACCACAAGATGGAGAAGGGCACCTTATGGCACATCGCCTACCCAATGATCGACAAAGTAGGGGAGATTGTTATTGCCACCTCACGCCCAGAAACCCTCTTTGGTGACACTGCCGTTGCCGTGCACCCAGAAGACCCTCGCTATAAAGAGTTCATTGGCACAAAAGTATCGCTCCCTCTCACCGGTCGTGAAATTGAAATTATCGCCGACGAATACGTCGACCCGAATTTTGGTACTGGTGCAGTTAAAATTACCCCAGCCCACGACCCGAACGACTTTGAAGTAGGGAAGCGCCACGACCTGCCGCGTCCGCAGGTTATCGACTTCGACGGCAAGATGATTAACGTTCCCGAGAACTTCCTTGGGCTTGAAGCAGACGAAGCACGTAAGCGCACCCTCGCCGCATTGAAGGCCGAAGAACTCATCCGCAAGGAGGAACCAATCGAACACACCGTTGGCTATGACTACAAGAGTGGTCTGCCTATTCAACCGCTTATTAAAGAACAGTGGTTCCTCAGTATGGAGCCGCTCGCTGCGAAGGCTATTGAAGCGCTCGAAGCAGGGGAAATCACTTTCTACCCAGCTGGCCGCAAGAACATCCTTATTCAGTACCTCAAGGGTATTCACGACTGGAACCTGTCACGCCAAATCCCGTGGGGCATCCCTATTCCAGCTTTCCAAAATGTCGACGATCCAAACGACTGGGTTTTCAACGAAAATGTTGACGAAAAAACAATAGTTATTGATGGCAAGACCTACCAACGCGAAGAAGACACCTTCGATACTTGGTTTAGTAGTGGGCAATGGCCATTCATTACCACCGACGCCCTCGAAGAGGGAAGCGACCTGTCTCGCTTCTTCCCAACCGAACTCATGGAAACCGGTACCGACCTGCTCGACCGCTGGATTGCGCGTATGATTATGCTCAGCCTCCACGTAACAGGGAAGGTTCCGTTTAAAAACGTCTACCTCCACGGTATGGTACTCGACGAACACAGCCAAAAGATGAGTAAAAGTAAGGGTAACGTGATTAACCCAATGGAGCTCGTGGCCGAATACGGCTCAGATGCCCTTCGTCTTGGCCTTATTGCCAGCCGCAGCCCCGGGCAAAACCAAGCCTTTAGCGTTGACCGCGTCATTGCTGGCCGTAACTTCTGTAACAAGCTCTGGAATATCGCCCGTTTCATCGAAAACAAGTTGGGTGAAAACTACCAACCAGGCACCCCAGAAGCCCAAACCCCTGCCGACCACTGGATTATCAGTGAGCTCGAGACCGCAAAGACTACTATTGAGCGTACCCTCGACGATTACCGCTACGCCGAAGCAGGTGAAGCAATGTACCACGCTATCTGGGACAGCGTTGCCGACTGGTATGTAGAGGCGTCTAAGGACCAAGACAACCCCGACCTTCTTGCATGGGTACTCGATACCTCCCTTAAGCTCGCGCATCCGTTCGCTCCATTCGTCACCGAAACTATCTGGCAAACCCTTCCATGGCATAATAACCTCCTTATTAACGAAACCTGGCCAACCATCCTCGATTACAGCGAAATCGCAGCAGGGGAGTTTGGGCAACTGCAGGAAATCGTGTCAGAAGCGCGCTTTGTAGCGACGTCACTGCCCGGAAACGACCGTTACGGCCTCGTCTACCTGAGCGACAGCCTCATTGAAGACAACCAAGAGCTTATCAAGCGCCTCGCAAAACTAAAAGTAGTAGAGAAGACCGAACAGCCTCGTGGCCTCCGCCTGGCACTTCACAACCACGACGCGTGGCTTGATGTATCCGAGAAAACCCTTGAAGAGCACAAGGAAAACCTTGAAATGCGCCTTGCTTCAACCCACCAAGAAATCAAGACCCTCGAAGGGCGTCTAAGTAATGAAAACTACGTCAGTAAAGCACCGGCTGCACTCGTCGAAGAGAGCAAAAAGCAGCTACAAGAAAAACAGGCGCTCGTTGAACGCCTGCTTCATGAACTTGAAATTCTTAAGTAGTCATTAGACTGAAGGCCATAGGGACATCGCGTCACCGCCACCCATATACATCAACTTCTTGTTTTGGATGTAACGACGATCGTCATCACGAGGAGGTTGAATGTTTGGCAGAGAAGAACGAAACGCAGGGTTTACCTTTGGAAGCGACGCACGCTCCACATGGGTGTGATAGTTCTGGGAAATAACTTTCTCGAGGGCACCCACTGATACAGCGGCGACCGTTACCGTCACGGCCACAGTGGCTGCGCGGTCAATATGCATCTCATGCGAGAGGATACCGAGGGTAGTCATTAGGGTAATGGCGATAGGTGCTAGTTTGTACATGGTGGTTTTGTTACGTGTTTGTTTTGTTTTGTAACTATTTGCAATACTAGCATAAGCTTGATAATTTGTCAACTACCTACCTGTTGTATGTTTTTTGAATAGGGCCTAATAACAGGGGCGGTTATTCGTGGTGGTACGAGCCACCAAGTGCGATTTGCTGCGCTCTATATATCTGTTCCGTCAGAATAAGACGCACCATTTGGTGTGGAAATACCAGGGGTGAAAGCGACCAAATAACCTGCGCACGTTGGTGTACGGTTTGATCAACCCCGTATGCTCCACCGATAATCAGCACTATCGTGCGTGAAGCATGAAGCTGCTCAGCCAAAAGGGTAGAAAGCTGCGGTGAATCGAGCGCTTTGCCGCGCTCGTCCAGTAGAACGACATAGTCATCAACTTGGAGCCGTGAAAGTATCCGCTCAGACTCTTCTAAGCGCGCTCTGTCGCCCTCCAGGCTTGAATGCGGTAAAAGGACCCATTCTACAGAAAACGGCGCACGCAGGCGTTTCTGATAGCGCTCGATGCCTTCCGACACCCACGATTCGTGCTTTTTACCGACAGTAAGAATTTTTAGAGGCATACCGTTACTTCGTAAGTTGCACTTTCTGCTGTACCTTCTCGAGAGCTGCATGGTCTGGCTCGTCTGAAGCAGGGGAACGACGGTGTAGATCAGTTGCTGTTGCAAATGGTACAACGTGTACGTGCGCGTGTGGCACGTCGACACCGATTACCTCAACACCTACATAGGGCGCCTCAAGAACCTCGCGGAGGTGGGCGCCAACCTTCTGAACTGAAGCCATCAGCGCTTGATAGTCTGCGGATTCAAGGTCCCAAATAAACTCAACTTGCTTCTTAGGAATGACAAGTACGTGACCCTCGGTGAGCGGGTGAGTGTCGAGGAAAGCATAGGTCGCTTCATCTTCGTATACTTTGTAAGAAGGGATTTCCCTTTTAATGATTTTCGTAAAAATTGAATCTTCCATACCTCTATTGTATGGAGATGCGACGCCCACGTCTAGTGAAAGCTATCGAACTACCCTCCAGTTACTTGAAGATGAGTAGTTCAAAGGGTTTGTACTGCAATCGCCCTCATAATGATTACTCTGTGTGCTTTCATCAAGTCTATAGACCAAAATATACATTTGACGCGCGCTGGCTCCACAATACGCGCCCGTAAAATATGAGTAAGAACGGCCCGACGTGTTTGTTAGCGTTGCAACGCCAGGTGTATTTGCAGGATCGACGGGGAGCGC
>CAZMJB010000042.1:0-4579 GCA_964566735.1 uncultured Candidatus Saccharibacteria bacterium | reverse complement strand
TGGGTCACGCACCTTCCCCTTTTCGCTATTAATTGAAGCTGATGCTTCAAGTTGCGTCACCTTTTTACGAAGGTTGTTAAGAACCACTTGGCTTTCAACCGGGTAAATATACATGCTGACATCGAGGACTTCGTCGATGTTAATAAGTGGACTGAGCCAGCCGGTGTAAATTTGGCGTGGGTAGCCGTATACATAAAGTGTTCGTCCGTATTTCGTACCAAGACGGAAGTGTGACGCGTGAATCTCAATGCTACTTGGAGCAATCAGGTCGCGAAGGGTCGAAACACCCTTAAGGAACGCCTGCTCTACCTCGGCTTGTTCGCGCGCTTGTTGTTCGGCTGCAATATCAACAGCAGTTTTTTGTTTTGCCATTATTGCAGTCCTCCTGTCGGTGCTTGTCCTGGTGCTTTTTTCACGAATGTTGTTGCAATGTTATCGAAGTTGCCAAGTGGCTGACGAACGGCAGTGTCGGGGTTGTAGTAGTTATAGTACAACTCACCAAGCGACTTCGTATCGAGCTGTACGCTTTGAACGCCAATCTGGAAGAGCCCTGCCATAACTGAGTCGACGCGGTTTTTAATTTCATCTTTTGCCTTTTGGTAGGTCGCGGCATCGATGTGCGTGACAGCGCTTTGTGGGCGAGCAAAGAGCTTACCGAAGAAGCCCTTCCCCTGCTCAACAAGGTTTGCTGCATCACCCTTCGGGAAATATGGAATGACAATGTAAAACGACTTCTCCATAATATTCGCTTCTTGTGAAAGCGCGTCGATGAAGTTAATGTAGTCATCCATAAGAACGCCAAGGAGCATATTGTCCTGTGAGCGACGCGTACTGACGAGCTTGTCGATGTATGGGCCAATATCGACGCGTTGTGAACGGATCAAAATTTGCACCGGGAAGTTAAGTGAATTGAGGAAGTTTTGGTAGCTGTATTCTACCCCTTCCCTTTCACGGTCACTCATAAGGTCGAAGTTAATTGATTTACAGGCAATAACGGTGCGGAATGACCCATCCACCATAACAACCATGCCGTCACGTATTTCAGAAAGCTGCAAGGTGCTTTGGGTCGAGTTTGGGTTTTTTGCAGCAGGTTTAGTAGCAGCCTGCGGACCCGATCCAACCGGCCCTACGGCTGGGACTGGTTGTTGGGGTGTGTACACGGGTGTCGCTGCGGCAGGCTGCCCAGGAATTTGCATTGTTTGCTGCACAGGAGGAGCGCCCTGTGGTTGCACAGGTTGAGGTACCCCTGGAACTGGGGGTTGGTTGTACGGAGAATTATTAGGTGGCATACCCTCTTACGATCCCACTCCTTTAGTGATTTGAACTATCGAAGTGAAATTACAACTTCGTCGGACGCTTCCTCGGCTTTTTCGTGTAAACGCTTCGCTTCGTGGGCAATCGTCTCGATAGACAAATCAGGGTTGTTTGCAAGGTTCATTATACCAGCAGTTAGGCCCGGGTCGCTAGTGGTTGGCGCCTTTTCTTCTACTTTCGATGCTGGTTGTGCTTGAGCGGCTGGCTGAGCGGCAATTGTTGGCTTCGGTGCCGCCGGTTGAATGTCACTTTCTGCTTGGTGCGCAGTGTCGTTGAGCGGCTGAATAATAGATTGGTGGAAATTTGGGTATGGGTCGAAATGCGGCGTTACAACTGGCTGTTGAGCCGGTGCGGCTACGGGTGCTACCCCAGGAGCAGCTACAGGCGCGACTTGTTGCGGCACTACGGCAGGCTGAGGGGTGATAACCGGCGTGACGGGCTGTGGTTGTGGCACGGGCGGCATGGTCGCCTGCATCATACGCTGCCTCGCCTCTTCGTGCATGCGCTCAGTGCTTTGCGACATCATCTGATCAAAGGTGTGAGCAACAGAAGTGTTCGTATCCAAAATATCTGTTGCGCTTTGCGCTTCAAGGTATACATCGTTATTCATTGCCGTGCCCGGTGCGCCAGATACGCCGCGGATTGCCCA
The DNA here is from genome assembly GCA_964566735.1 of uncultured Candidatus Saccharibacteria bacterium. Taxonomy (GTDB): domain Bacteria; phylum Patescibacteriota; class Saccharimonadia; order Saccharimonadales; family Saccharimonadaceae; genus Microsaccharimonas. The sequence goes on along the minus strand of CAZMJB010000042.1, from coordinate 2,616 downwards.
TCCACCCGAGTCAACAATATCCGCCAGGTAGCTAAGACGCTGTGACGCTTCGGTTTGGGATAAGTCTTTTGTCCGCTGCACTTCAACGGTTTTTGGCGCTGAGATTTCAATGGTCGTCTCAATACCTTCAGGGTCCCATTTTCGAAGTCGAGGCTTTAGGTAGAACGACACCATCGCCGCCATGTAAATTTCCATCGGCTGGTCTTTACGAAGTGGCAACGCAAGTGTTCCGAAGAAAAGAATAATTGGCAAAGGAATAATGGCAAGCCCAATAAAGAGCTGTGCCAACCCCCACGCCGCTACTCCAGCAAGCGCCACGATGATCAAATAAATAAACTGGCGAAAGCTAAACGGTCCAATGAGTTTGTCATCGGCTTCAACGTCTTGCGGTACTTTGTAGGTTGCCATGTGTTAAGTATATCCTATGCGGTTGGCGGCTGAGCCGGTGGTTGAGTTGGAGGCGCGCCAGCTCCGGGGTTAGGAGCGCTTCGATCAATAGTAATAGTTCCTTGGCTATCGACCGCAAGAGGTACGGTACCGGCCGTCCCCTGTGCCGCTTGTTGTGCGGTTTGCTGTGCGCGTTGAGCAGCGGACGGACCAGCCTGAGCCCCCTTTACGTACACAGTGTTTTGCGCACGGGCAGTAAAGATTGCGCGCTTCTGATCATCAAGCAGTGCGGCCGCAGCGCTATTCTCAAGTACTGCTTGTGCGGCACTGGCACTAATAGTGCCTTGGTTGTCATAAAGGTTTGGCTCGGATTGCCCAGCGAGCTCCACGGAGTTGAGGGACGAGTACGTATCTGGATTACTCACAAGACCGCTGAAGGTATCTGGGTTGACGGTTGGAAGTTTCTCGTAGCCGAATCGAGCAAGTGCATTATTCTTACCTTTAAGACCCGCACTATTGAGTTCAGAGCGCAAGTATCCAGTAGCTTCGCTCTTATTAAGGGCGGCACCCGCCTGGCGCGACAGATCCAGGCTTCCTGGAACAGGCCTGTTCTTTTCGTCTTTCGACTCATGTGTACCAGCGTAGATTTTTTGGAGCGTTGAGAGCCCTACATTACCTGAGTTAAGAAGAATGCGCTGGGCTGCGCGAGCCTTCGTGACATCCCCGGCGATAATCGCCTCTTTAAGCATATCTGCTGATTTATCAACGCGATTGGCAGATGTTGTTTCATGTTGAATTAACGCCATAGCCGCCTCTACTTCAGTTCCCTCTTCAGCATCGATTGCCTTGATGGCACGAGCTGTTCCCTTGTCGAGCCCTAGGCTTCGACCGAGCGATGAATTATCAATGCCTCGTTGCAATTTACTGTGAACGCGGCGATTAGCCCTGTTTAAGGCGAAGTTATTCTTAATCCCCGCCTTGGCTTCCCCGAATCGGGACTGTGTATTCACTGCAGTGCCCACCTTGCTATTTGCTTTAGTGGCAATGCCAGAAAGCTTCGTACCAATTGAACCAAGCCCATTCATAGCACTCTTCAGGATTGTTGGAGTCATGATGAGTGGTATCGTTGCCACTGCTATAGCGGTGATGCCAAGGAAGAACTTCATGTCCGCATCGGTGGTACCCGCTGCGACACTTGAAATAATTTTCGATGCAGTTCTCCGCCACCATAAAGAAGTGCAACTATCGGGAATACCATTAGGAGTGTGAAGAATATTTGATACCAGCGCTTGAACCATTTTTCTGTATTCGGAAGCATGTAGGCGACAAAAGCGAGCGGCGCTAAGACGATAAGAATGACAATCCCCGCCTGTCGTCCAATCAGAATAAGGAGTGTCATAAGGACGGCGAGGATTGCCGCTAGGACTACTGGAAGCGAAATGGAGAGACCGAGTATTGCTGCGCCACCCACCGCGGCGGCGGCTACCGTTGCTACAAGACCAGTGCCCGCAAGAATATTACCGAGCAACGATTCAAAGGTTTGTGGCGTCACACTTCCCGATCCAACGGGCACACTCTTAAGAAGTTCCCGTATTCCTACCCCTACGATTTGACTAAGGTCAACGGCGAGCTGACACACGAAGAACGAAATATTAACGAGCACTGCCGCAATAATGAGGCGCGGGAGTGTTTTCTTTACGCCGTAGTTGCTCACACCCTGCCCAGTAAGTTGCGAGAAGATAATAATTAAGAAAACAATCACAAAGGCAACGTTCGCTATGTTGCGGAATGACGTCCAGGCGACATACGTGCCACTCGATGTATCAAAAAGCTGAACGTTTAGTACCAGGAAGTTTTTTATAATCGAAAAAGAGGCATCGGCGATACCTGCTAGGAAATTGGTAACTGGACAGATAATCCAACCCACCCCCTCAACGACACAAGAAGATGATTCCTCGGCATCACCCCCATCTGGGATTGCGAGCGCTTCGTCTCGCTCATTCCTCGCTTCTTCTCCGGCCGTATTACCGCCTTCGTTTACCGCCGCCGCTGTAATGTTATTATTTTTAAGTATCGCGTTTATTTGTCCAGCAGAAGCGACGCCATTTACCTTACCGGCAAGACATGTTGCAAAGTTATTTATTGTTCCGACTTCGGTGTCGTAAGCTTCTCCTGCCTGCCCCATATAGCGTGCGGTATCTGCTGCGGATGCTCGTGCACTTACCCAAC
>CAZMJB010000041.1:734-4668 GCA_964566735.1 uncultured Candidatus Saccharibacteria bacterium | reverse complement strand
TTCTTTTTGCAGCTTCTTTCGTTCTTGAATTTCATCATGCGCTTCCTTGAAGAGGCGGGCATTGTACACGGCGAGTGCGGCACGGTTCGCAAGGCCCTTGGCAATCTCGACATCGTTCAGCCCATAATGGCGATCTGGGTCGGTAGAGATAAACGTAATCGCACCAATGGTTTTGCCATCAATCTTGAGCGGTGCGGTAATTGCAGACGTCATGCCAACGGCACGAAGGAGCTCAAGCTGTTCTTTATTTTCAACTACCGCTTGAAGCATTTCATCCGTAATAACAGGAGTGTGCTCAACCTTTCCTGTCCTAATCACCCAGGCAGAGCCGCTCGAGGCATCGGGGTCGGCCGGGCCGAACTTTTCGCGGAGTTGCTTTGCCCACTGCACTTTTTCTGGGTCTTTATGTGCAATAGCCATTTGTTCAATGTTGCCATCTTCAAGGATATCAATTGCACACCAATCGGCTACGTCGGGGACGAGCTTTCCAATAATGTTTTCAAGAATCTGGCGAGAGCCATATGAAGCCGGGAACTGGGTATTTGCTTCGGCCAGCACGTGAAGCTTCCGCTCGGTTTGCTTACGCTCGGTGATATCAACAATAAGGCCTGGGAAGCGCGCGGGCTTACCTTTTTCATCGAGCTCAACTTGCCCACGAGCAAGCAACCAGCGGGTATTTCCGTCTGCATCATGGAGACGATACTCACTCTCGTATGGAACCTGCGCCTTAACCGCCGCGCGAATTTCCTTTTGGACGCGTTTTACATCGTCGGGGTGAATAGCCTTAAGGAAGTCCTCGATTGGCGCCTCGGCTGGCGACTCACCATCCGACAAACCAAAGAGTCGGGCAGAGTTTTTGTCCGCCAATACAAGGTCGTTTTTGATATCCCACAACCAAGTGCCCACTGCGCTGTAGGCAAGCGCCTGTTCAAGCTGATCTTGGGCGCGCGCAAGTTCACGCTCGGCGATGACATTCTGCGTAATGTCTTTCGATTGCTGCATGACCGCCACGACTTTGCCATTTTGGAAAATAGGTACGTGACTTACTTCCCAGTATTTTTCTTTATACTCACCGCTTTGGTCCTTAATGTCGTAGCCAAAGACAGGCATAATGTCTGGCTTTCCCGTTTTTGCCGCCCTTCGGATTGATTCAACCAGCTGGCTTTTGCCGGTCTTCTTGTATTCCTCAGAGGTATCGGGAAAGGCTTCAAGAAGCTTCTTACCAATCACATCTTTGCGGCGTACCATCGCCATCGCAGCGTGCGCCTCATTCTGCTCAATAATTCTGCAGTCAGGATCGTGTGCATCAAAAATAATGTACGCCGTTCCTAACGACATAAAGAGTTGTTCAAAATTAAGCATTTGGTTCTGTTCGCTTGTCATACAATTTTCACCACCCCACCAGGCGCCCTTCTTTAACTAGTATACGTGATTCACCCCTGTTGGCCAGCATAAGGAGAATAGGAGACCGAGCTTTGGTCTCCTATTCGTTCTTAGGCGTTTACCACTTAAGCGCGAACACGACGGCTCGTGAATGCTTTCACGATTGCGAGGAGAATTACCGCTCCAATGATTGCAACGATAAGGCTGACAAGGTTAAACCCTTCTACAGCTGTACCGGTGAGCATACGGAACAAGAATCCACCCACGAAGGCACCGATAATACCTACGATGATATTAGCGACTGCGCCCATTTGTGCGTCAGTTTTCATGATCTTTGATGCGATCCATCCTGCTAATGCGCCGAATAGGATCCATAGTACGATGTCGAGTAACATTCTGTTTTCTCCTTTATTGTTAGTACTGCATTCAGCTTACCGAGGCTCTTCGGGTCAGACTGTGAGAAATTTCACTAAATTGTGATTTTCTCTTTTTGCGGACGGTACACCACGGGGATTTTTGTACCAGCACGCTTTGCAGCTTCTGGGGATTCTATCGATTCAAGAGCGAAGATAATGGCAACTTCAACGAAGAGCGCGGCATCGAGCAGCCTGATTGCGTAGCGTTCAAGCATCACCAGAACGCTCAGCGTAAGGAGCCCCGATACAACACCGAGAATCGTACGGAAGTGCATGCTGCGCGGAGGTGATGAAAGGAGCAAGCCGGCAAGCAGTACAATGAGGACTACCCTTACAATTTGTAAAATAATGTCGTTTGAGGCAAAGGCTGCGAGTAAATGATCTTGTCCGACGCTCGTTGCAACTGTGATAGCTGCGAGCAAGGCGACGGTTGCGGCAATGAGTATTTTTTTCATGATACGTCTCCTGTTGATAGTTGCTGTCTATACAAACAATAGCAACCGAAGATATGTCTAGGCTGTAATATTTTTTACTTTTTCGCAATTATGGGGGATGAGAGGTTTATGCTTGTGCTATTTGATCAGTGATAGATTGGTATTGAGCAGGATTGGCCCGAACCCAGCGATTTCATCTTTGAGCATGCCGTCTGGGATGCCGTTATACATATAGATTGTCTTACCAAGGCGGAAGGCGTCGTACATTTCAAGGAAAGTAGCGCCACCGACGTAGTTTGCTTGGCCGTTTTTCTCGAAGTTGAGTACGAGAACCGCGTCGACTGCGTTGATAACTTCTTCGCTGTGCTGAATCATGCTCGCCTTCCAGGCGGCGTGCTCTTTTTCGCCTAGTTGGCGGTACCGCTCTTCGGTGGTTGGATCGTCGTAGCAGTTTGGGAGGGTTATTTCGTGACCCTGGCTTTCGAGGGCCTGCTGGATGGGAGGGATTTGGGGGTAGAAAGCTTTAGAGCAGATAAGGAAAATTTTCATACGAGTTTGTTCAGTATCCCTTTGTTCTTAACAATGTTTTTATAGTCCCATTGTATATGCTTTGCTTTTTCGAGCCAGCGCTTTAAATCATCGACATTCACCTCTTCGGGTGTTTGATAGAAGATCGAGGCATCTTTGAATTTACCCGAACCTGGCTTCAGGCTTGATTCGTCGAAATCTGCGCCACTCCAGAACATAAGGCGGAGGCCAGCTTTTTGTTTGCTATAGCCGACGATTGGGTTGCCATCGAGGAACCAGACGGGGTGGCCGTGCCAGAGTTTGCTGGTGGAGTTTGGGAGGGCGGCGGAGATTTCTGCGCGAAGAGACTCACAGATGGCGCGGTCTTCTTTTTCGAGGGCTTTTTCGTAGGTGAGGATGTCACTATGCATGGCTTTATAGTAACACTACACCACTTCTACTCCTGCGTATTATTCCGCATCTCCACCGAACTATCCACATCTACATTAATCGAAGACCGATCCATTGATTCACCAGAAGTGGTACTAGAATGCGACCAGAAATCAATTTTCGTTGAGCCGTCTTGAGTGGTGATTTGCTTGTGCACTATGCCGTTTTCTGGAGTATCAATTGAGGTTCCATTTACACGTACCTGTACATTAGAGTTCGATGCGCCCCCATCGCCTTGCTGACCACGACTCATCGCACCGTCAACCATCTCCGTAAGATCCGCTAGCGTATCAGCCTCCGCCATTAAATCGTTCACCTGTAAATCGATATGCATATCCGTCTCCCCTGGCACCACTACATTACTCGAGGGTTGATTTGCATTAGCCTGTTGCGTCGCATAAATGCCCGTAGCAATAGCCACGACCACAAGTGCTGCCAAGCCCGCCCCTATGAACAGTCTTTTCTTCTCGATTGTCGACACTCTATCTTGCATACACACTCCCTCCGTACGTAGGTTGTACTCTTTCATCATAGGGTAGGAGCCGACGACCCGTATATGAGAATTTTCATATATAGCACATGGAGCTGGTCACAAAAATAAAGCTCCTATTTTACTCCAAAAATATAAGCATATACAATAAAGGATGTGCATTTTACATCACATTTTTGCCTCTGTTTTATGCCTAGTGTAGGCCGTGCTTATATTGACCCTATTTGTATAAAAACATAAGCTAGTATTTGTGC
>CAZMJB010000041.1:0-724 GCA_964566735.1 uncultured Candidatus Saccharibacteria bacterium | reverse complement strand
CTTAAAAAAGTTGTGAGAGACTTATGTGAAAGTACAGCCCACATCGCCTACTAATAATTATTAATAAACGATGTGATTATAAGGAGATAAATGAAACCAAATCTAGTATTTGCGACGCTCGGCGTCTCAGCTACGCTTTTGCTCGGAAATAGTCCGGCAATTGGTGTGGCAACCCCATCACCCGTTACTCAAACGGTACAAAAAACGGAAGTGAAGACTTCTGAAGTAAAAACTGAAGCTGAAACGAAACCAGCAGAAGCGCCTCAGCCACCAGCTGAAAAGGTCGTGACTGTTGAAAAGGGCGATACACTTCAAGAAATTGCAAAAGAAAACAACACAACCTATGTTCGCTTGTTTAATGCGAACCCTTCAATTGCGAACCCTGATGCAATTTCGGTCGGTGACCAGATCACCATCCCGGCGGAAGATAAAGAACTTGAAGATCGTTTTGCGGACCTTGCACCTGCCGCACCAGCTGCGTCTTCAAATAAATCAGTCGTTCGTAAAAGTGTATCGAGTGGCTCTCGAAGCTACAACACCGGTAACGGTATGTGGTGTACGGACTACGTCCATATGAAGCGCCCAGACGTGCCTATTTATGGTAATGCCGGCTACAGCTGGTTGAGCGCTGCAAAGGCGGATGGTAAGGCTACTGGCTCTACCCCGCGTGCTGGTGCAGTTGCGGTGATGCCAGGTCACGTTGCATATGTTGAAAGCGTGAATG
>CAZMJB010000040.1:0-4976 GCA_964566735.1 uncultured Candidatus Saccharibacteria bacterium | reverse complement strand
GAGGTGATTTTCAAGGAGCAAGGCTTTGCCAAGATCTTTTGGGTTAAATGTTTCAAGCGCTCGCGTCTGTACGGCAGCAAGATCAATCACCATTCGATGAGTCAGTGGATACGCTTCGTCTTTGTATGGGGTAAACTCCATCTCTGAAGCAAAAATAAGAGCGTCGTGGCTTTTCGGCCCTAGCGCGTCAGGTCCCCCGTGTGAGGTTGACCATTCTGCACTAGCTGTAGCCGTCATAGCGTTGACGCTCCTTATCGTATTCGGGTTTATTTGTTAAGAGCGTGTTGGTGTTTATCGCGTTCTTGCCCACACTATAGCATAGGCGGTATAGGTGAAACAACACCTTTCCTGCATTTTATTTTAATTATGCTTTTCCGAGTTGCCTCATTCGAGCTTCTAGCGCGCGCTCAGCGTCTAAACGCGCAAGCTCAGCGTTGTCGTCTTTATTAAGAAATTTCATGTGTTTTGTAATAAAAGGATGCTCCTCTTCAACAAGGTCCACCATATCCTGGTAGAACTTTCGGTAAGATGCGTGCCCTTGAGTAGAGGTGCGAAGTTCGGCAGAGTGGTATAGCTCACGCGCATTAATGACAAAGCTAAATCGGACACGGTGACCAAGAAGTGTTGCATATTGCGCTGGCTCTTCAAGGCCCTTCTCAACAAGCATTTCGTATGTACGCTGACTGAGTTCGAAAGCTCGTTCATATGATTCCGATTCACCGATCTCGTCGATAAGCTTCGGCCGGTCGTGCCCTAAGTACGGTTGGTAGTTTTGTGCATCGAGCGCACTCACCAAACGGTGTCTCTGGATATCACGCCAAGCCGCAATATCACACACACCCTCAATGAAGTAGTGAATTAACTCATACGCACGTCCTGGCTTTACGCGGCGATTATCACGCTCGCCAACGTAGACGTCAAGTATTTCAGCTTTTTTGTCGTCATCGATTTTTCCGACAATCTCAAGCGCCGTTTTGTAATCTACATCGCTATGATCAATCAGGATTTTTGCCAAAAGCTCTTCTTCAGTACCGCTCACACTAAGCAGTCTCACTGAAGGCGCAACCTCCTGATCAACGGTATCGACATACTCCTCAACAAGACCTTGAGCAAGCACTCGGCTATCAGCACGAGACTTCTCTTTATTTGCACTTATAAGGCCGCCACGATTTGGATTGTCTGCGCGTGTATAAAAGACTGGGTTCACAATGCGCACGGCGTCGAGTGCAGCCGCACCAAGCTGCTTTGCTTCAGCGAGAGGTTCCGACTCAAGATGAAGAATCATGTTATATACAGCCTGCGCACTCGCAGAAACACCAACAGTCGACTTTGTCGCGTTTGGTAGAAGGCCCCGCACCGCATCACATGCCTGGGCGTGACAAGCAATTTCCCAAGCTCGATTACGCTGAGTTTCAGGCACTTCGCTTTTACTCTTGATGTGCTCAAACGCCTTAATATACATCTCTGAATAAATATCAAAGATTTCGTCCATATTCTTTTCAAATTCAGCCGCTGTTTCCGCGTCCAACTCTGCTGGTGTCACATATCGATAGCGTCCCTCAGCATCTTTGACATCAAAACGCAGATATCGAGTAGACTGCTCTAGGTACGCAGCCAACCTGCCACGCTCAATCTTTTTTGTCATGACGTTACTTACACCTTCAAAAATCACTTGATCATGATCAAGCTGCGCAACTGAATCATCGCCATATTCTCCAATAACTCTCTCGAGAAATGCGTTGCTGCCGTCATCTTTCGGTATAAACTCAGCTGCAATAATTGTGCGCGTGTCATCCGAGCTACGCGAAAGGCGAGCCATGCCACCCGCGCCGTAGCGGGAGTTTTTATCCTTCTTAAATGCATACACCTGTGCGACAGTGCTTGTCACAATCGGCTCAAGCGCCTCGTGTCCCGCTGGCGTTAACTCACGAAGTCCTTGCTCATTCTTGCGCACCAAAAGTGCACTACTTGTTTCTTTTTCCGGCATATTGTTTCCCCTCCAATATTCCACCCCGTTTTTGTACCCTCAGTGTACGTATTCTGGCTATGCTTTGTAAAGCAAAATTAGTTGTAAAAAATATCAAACATGATGTTGACAGGTAACGTTTATGTATAATACGAAGTAACTAAAGGGGAAGTGTCATGCAAACAGGCGTGTATAGTAATGTGCAAATCGAAGAGGCGATTAAAAATGGTCAAATCGTCTTTCATCCATATCAACCAGAACACATCAATGGAAGTAGTGTTGACGTCACACTTGGCCACTGGTTTTACCGCACTGACCGTAAAAGTCCGAGCTCGGTGTACAACCCTTTCGATAAGGCAGAGGTCGATCGTTACTTTGGTGAGCCGCAAAAAGCCATTCTTCATAAAGACTGGTGTGCGCAAACGGGTAACAAGCCCCTCGAGAACATTCCAGCCGATCACCCAGTAATTATTCTTGAACCAGGCGAACGTATTTTGGCTCACACCCAAGAATTTATTGGTATCTTGCCACCAGGAACTACGAGTATGCAATCTCGCAGTACATGGGGACGAAATGGGGTTGCTGTTTGTTTTGACGCTGGATGGGGTGACCCGGGGTATGTCAATCGATGGACAATGGAAATCTATAACCTCAACGACCGTCACAGTGTGGTCCTACCGGTAGGTGAACGTATCGCACAAATCGTCTTTATGCACACAGGCGAGGTAAAGGGAAGTTATGATAACCTCAGCGGAAAGTACGCCAGCGGCACTAATCTCGATGATTTGATTGCCAAGTGGGAGCCTCAACAAATGCTGCCGCGTGCATGGAAAGATGAGCGCCGCAAACCGTTAGTCGTCACAAAGTGGGAAGACGACCCTCGGGTTGAGCGTGCCTAGTCGCGCATCATACAGCGGTGCCGTCATTAGCTTCGAAGGCGCCGACGGCTCGGGGAAGGGAACGCAGAGCCGCCTGTTGGTGGACTATCTCAATGAACAAGGTATCCCGGCGAAACTTGAGAGCTTTCCGCGTTACCACACACCGACAGGCAAGAAAGTAGCTGCCTACTTAAACGGTGATCTTGGTACGGACGTCGACTCACACACGGGAAGTCTTTTGTACAGTGATGACCGCCTCGCGTTTCGTGAGGAAATGATAGACTGGCTACAGCAAGGCGGTGTCTGGGTGCTCGACCGCTACGTCGATTCAAACAAAGGCCATCAGGGCGGCAAGTTTGCGACCAAAGAGGAGCGCCTCGCGTTCTTCAAGGACAGCGATACTGTCGAATTTATTCAAAATGACATGCCCATTCCCGATGCGACCATTCTTTTCACCCTTCCTGTCGAGCTTGCTCAGGCGCACGTCGATAAAAAGGCGACTCGCGCATACACCGATAAAAAACGGGACCTCCATGAAGCAGATCCGAACCACTTAAAAAATGCTAATGAGGCTTTTACGCTGTTTGCCGAAACCTACCCAGAGAGGGTTCATCACCTTCCAACGGTGGAAGGGGGTGGCCTTTCGATGCGCTCACTCGAAGCTATTCAAGGCGATGTTATCGCAACGGTCGAACCGTTTATACGACACCTTCGACCCAAAAATTAGTCAGTTATCAAGCTGCCTTGGCATATCCATGCTTTATCGCAATTTTTTCTTGAATCATAGGGTTATTCTCGTACACCGTTTCGTTACGTGCCAGCACGATACCTGAGTTTAATTCACTTTGGACAAGCCATGATACGGCCGCCTTAAATTCATCAAGATTCTCAAGGACTTCAGTGTCGCCTTCAGTTTCTCGAAACAGTTTTACCAAAGACTGGTCAAAGCCCGAGGACGGACTCATATTGATAATTGCAGATGTGCGCGCCTTAATAACACTGCCGTCGTCTAACTCTCCGATTACACGCTTCATGCCGATTCGCATAGCACCAATGTGCTGACTCTTCTGAATATCTCGATCAAACCCTAAAATCTTCAGTTTATACATTGCGTCGTATGCGGGCGTCGCATCTCGACCAACAAGCTCGCTCACCTCATCCCACATCAATGGTTCGAGCTCACGTCGAAATTCATTAATAACCGTAAGATTTGCAAGCTCAATGGACCCCATTTCAAAAGTGCTTCGGGCAATGTGCTTTTGTTCCACTGTTCCATGCCCACCTCGGGCACTATGACATGCCCGTAAAATAGCGCGTTTTGATAGCTCGGGCATTTGAGAAAAATCTGGCTGACCTTTATTAAGACGCCGTAAGTAACTGAAGCTATTAAAGCCTTCTCGTTGTTGCATGCGCGTCCTGATAGCGTGCGCAACAAAATCAACAATATGAGGTTTGACAATGGGGCTCAGCTGTTCATGCACGGCTCCATCGAAGTTCTCGGCAAGGGCATCTTGTTTATGCACAAGCCTTCGGCGTGCGCCACCCCCAACAATAAGTAGGGGAGCGGGCTGATATCCATCGAAATTCGCCTCAGAGTAGTGGCGTTTTGAAGAGGTGGTGATGAATTCTTTCTCTTGCATAACGAATGGCATGGAAACGGGCGCCGTAAAGCGCCCCTGTAAGTATTATTATAGCATAAAAATGTTAAAAAGTCTAAAAGTAGAAAGCCCCGCGGATGCAGGGCTTTTGGGGGACAGGAGGAGGCAATCACCGAGAGTGACGCGCCGGGTGACCCTCATCTCCAAAGAGACGAGGGTCACCCAGGTAAGGGTCACGCGAAGGCGGGGACGCGCTGGTCCTCCATACGCTGCTCGAGAGCGAGTTTCACCAACTCTTCCCAGCGAGCGCGGACGGAGCTGTCAATCTCCTTTGATGTGAGCTCCTTGCCTTCAAGGGTAGGAATCAACTGGTTCATCGTGCCCTTCCTGATCAGTCGCTGTAGCGAGGGTGAGGTTCGCGAGCGAGGTTCTTGGCCATGTCGAGCCAGGGGGTGGGCTTCGGGGGATCCTGAAGCTCCTTCTTGCTCGACTTCTTGCCGGACTTCTCGCCAGACTCCGCGGTCGAGCCGAGGG
>CAZMJB010000039.1:0-5557 GCA_964566735.1 uncultured Candidatus Saccharibacteria bacterium | reverse complement strand
ATTGCAGTGACAAATCAAAAGGGTGGAGTGGGGAAGACCACGACCTCTATTAATTTGGCATATTTTTTGGCAAAAGCGGGCAAAAAAACGCTGCTGATTGACTTTGACCCACAAGGCAACGCCACCAGCGGCCTGGGCATTGAAAAAGCCGACCTTACCGGCACCATGACCGATGTTATTAAGGGTGAGCAAACCCTCGACCAAGTGACTGTTCCTACTGAACACAAGAACCTTTGGATTGCGCCAACCACCTCGGTACTTGCAAATACCGAAGCTGAAATGGCACAGCTCGACCGCCGTTTTTCTCGCTTGAAGCTCGCTATCGACCCACTGCACCCAATGTACGATTACGTTATTATTGATAGTCCTCCGAGCCTGAGTCTTTTGACGGTGAACGGCCTTATTGCGTCTAAGTACGTATTGTTGCCGGTACAGGCCGAGTTTTACGCGCTTGAAGGCCTTGGGCAGCTCCTTGAGACGATGAAGCTGGTGCGAAAGGGCATGAACCCAAGCCTTGAACTTATTGGGGTGCTTCCGACTATGCTCGACTCACGCACTACGCTAAGCACCCAGGTACATGCTGAAATTAAGCGCCACTTCCCGGGTAAGGTATTCGAATCGACTATCCCTCGTAATATTCGTCTTGCCGAGGCACCAAGTCACGGTATTCCTATTGGTGTGTACGATAAGTTTTCTAAAGGTTCACGTGCTTACAAAGCTCTTGCTAAGGAGGTGATTGACCGCGTCGAGGCGTCTCAGCAGCCTGTCGAGATGGGAGCAGCTTCATGAGTGCGGCGAAAAAAGGGCTCGGACGCGGCTTTGAATCGTTGATTCCAACAGATCTTATTGACGATAGCTTCGACCCAAATAGTGCGTACGACCCAACGGCACAACAAGACGAAAAGGTGAGTCAAGTCAAAACACTCCCGATTGATTTGCTTATTGCCAACCCCGACCAACCGCGCCGTCACTTTGATACCGATGCGCTTGAAGAACTTTCTGCCTCTGTAAAAGAGCACGGTATGATTCAGCCAATCGTGGTGACACCAAAGGGTGATAACTACGAAATCGTTGCTGGTGAGCGTCGCTATCGTGCCTCAAGGCTTGCCGGACTTGCTGAAGTCCCGGTGATTATTCGTTCAATGTCCGACCAGACCCAGCTCGAAATTTCTTTGATTGAAAACATCCAGCGCCGCGACCTTAACAGTATTGAAACCGCAACCGCATACGTAAAGCTTCGCGATCAATTTAACCTGAGTAACGATGAAATCGCTAAACGCGTGCACAAGTCATCATCTGCCGTCATCAACAAGATGCGCCTTTTAAAACTTCCAAAGGAAGTGGTAGCGCTCATTGCCGAAGGCCAGCTGTCTGAAGGCCAGGCGCGTCCGCTCATCGGCCAAGACCGCGACTTCATCGTCAGTATTGTTCCGCGCATCGTTACTGAAGAGTGGAGTGCTCGTAAAGTCGAACAATATATTGTTAATCTCAAAGACAAGAGCGCCACCAAAAGCAAGGCAAAAGCTCCAGTGGTAGAATCTCGCCACGAAGCAACCCTCGAATCACTTCGCGCCCGCCTTAATACTGGCGTCGACCTTCGCGTAAATGCAAAAGGTGCTGGAAAGCTTACAATTTCCTTCAAAAACGAAAAAGAACTCGCTCGCATTAAAGAGCTGCTCGGTTAGCTAAAGTCTGGCATATATCTCAAAGAAACTTGTCGCGTAACCAAAAACCCCTAAGGCGTAGAGACCCTTAGGGGTTATTGCGTGAAGCCAATTTCGTGAGATATATGCCAGACTTTGGCGTACGAAAAATCTTTAAGCTAGAAAGTTCGTATTTGATTGAAAGGGAAGATCCGCATACTCACCGGCCCAACAACATCATAAAGCGGAATAGTCCCCATGCCCTCAGACCCGTTGCGTGAGTCGAACGAATAATTTCCTTCACGGTGGTCACCCGATACAAAGATTTCACCTTCTGGTACGACAGTATCGGCGGTACCGCTAGTTGGGCTGCCTGGTTCGCCCTTGTTGAATTGGTCGGGGTCAAAGCCTGATGGGTTGGCATTGTTATAGACAACGTAGTGGCCGTCTTTTAGGGTGACGCGTTCGCCAGGAAGGCCGATAACGCGCTTCACGATGTATTCATCTTCGTTCCCAAGCGTATAGCGAGGGTTCTTAAAGACGATGACTTCACCGCGCGCTGGGGTGTAGGTTTTACCTTGAATTGAAGACCAGGTGACAGGAAGGCGGTTTACGATAAGGCGGTCGCCGGTATAAAGGGTCGGCTCCATGCTTGGCCCTACGACGTTATAGCTGCGAAAAACGAAGGTATTAATAAGCAGGGTGCCAATCACCACACAAATCACGAAAATAATCAGACTAAAAATGTCTTTAACAATAGGGTGACGGGTGAAAAAAGAAGCTTCCATAAACTTAATCCATTATACGTGAGATGGGGGGTAAAAGCCATAAGCCCCTTGGGCGTTATAAAAACGTGCTTATGTTTTTAAGCTTATTTTTAACAACACCCGCTACACTTTTAAAAGACAAATTTTCACGTATAATAAGAACAAGTTTTATGGATAGAAAAAAGCCATCAATTGACGGGTTTGTGCCCCGTCGGCCTGGTAGTCAGGTAGGAGAGCGTCATGTTTTGAACGCCTCTTCGAACGCACCTCGCCGTAAAGAACTGCGTAGTGAAGAAGACCTTCAGCAGAATCCTTTAGGTGCCCCAAGGCAAGGCCGCGTGATGGGTCGTTCAGATATTAATGAGTCGTTGAGCCAAATCGACGACCCAGCTGAACAACAGCATAGTCGTAAGCTTTCCCGTCGCGACCGCAAGCGTCTGAAAAGGGAAAATCGCACGAAGGCGCAAAAAATCCGCAAGCGCGTTATCGTTACCGCTATGCTTGTTATTGGTGTCGGACTTCTTATTGCGGGTGGATACCTAGCTATCAAGGCATTCAATGCAACCGGCAATGTACTTAATGGTAGTTTTGTTGACCTTATTCAGAATCAACCGCTGAAAAAAGACGAAAACGGACGAAGTAACTTCCTTATTGTTGGTACTTCTGAAGACGACCCAGGTCACCAAGGTGGCAACCTGACCGACTCAATTATGATTATGAGCGTTGACCAAGAGAAGAAGAACGCCTACACCTTTAGTATTCCACGTGACCTGTATGTTGATTACGGCATGGCGTGTCTGTCTGGCTACAAGGGTAAAATTAACGTCTACTTTAGCTGTTCAAACACTGGTACCGACGACGCTGCTGAGCAGGATCGTCTTCAAAAGACCCAAGAATTTATTGGTGATATCGTAGGTCTCGATATCCAATACGGTGTGCACGTGAATTACACCGTAATGCGCGACATCGTCAATGCCATTGGTGGCGAAATTACCGTGAATATTGAAAGCCGCGACCCACGCGGTGTGATGGATAGCAACTTTGACTGGAAGTGTGGCAAAATCGCGCAGCGAAAGCTGAACTGTCCGCCGAGCGGTCACTTTATCGACCTTCCAAACGGACCTGCTGTGCTTAATGCTGAGCAAGCGTTGTACCTTGCACAGGCCCGTGGTGACCGTGCACCAACCTATGGCTTTGAGCAATCTAACTTCGACCGTGAACGTAACCAGCAAATGATTGCGGTTGCGATCCGCGACAAGGCAATGAGCTCTGGGACATTGACGAACCTCGGTGCTGTGACTGGCCTTATTGACGCGCTTGGTAATAACCTTCGTACCAACATCGAAACGAAGGAGGTCCGTACCCTTATGGATGTGGCCCAAAACACTCACGGCGACAACATTAAGTCACTCGATTTCTACAGTGATGAAAACCGTATCCTTACCACTGGTCCAGTACCAGGGGCGGGAAGTTCTGTGTACCCAGTGGCCGGTTTGTATGACTACTCAGACCTCCGTGCTTACATTTTGAAGCAGCTTACCGCCGAACCATTTATGAAGGAAGAGCCGGTTGTGACCGTCTTGAACGGAAGTGGCGAACTTGGCATTGCGCAGACTGCAGCCGACGTACTCGAAGCAAAGGGCTTTACCATTGACGTAATCGATAACGCACCAGAAGGTTCATACGACAAGGTGGTTATCTACCAAATTAATGCCGATAAAACCGCCTCTGCAGCCAAACTCAAGCAAATTTACGGTGTTGAAATTAAGACCGGCGCGCCACCAGTGAGCGTAACCGGCGAGACCGACTTTGTCGTCATTATCGGTGACGCAACGGTTGTTCGAAATCAGGCCTCTAACTAGTCTGTCCTTCCGGCAGCACATGCTATAATAAAGGCACGTATGGAGTTTCTTAAACTTGTTCGTAAGAAGTCGTTTCTCAGCGAGCTTATTTATACCGTTCTCAATATCGCGCTCGCGGTAGGCGTTCTTCTCATTGTTCGCTATACCGATGCGGTCTGGTTTGCGATTGTCCTCGTGATTCTGAGTAAGTGGCGTGTCTTCGCTGTGCGTCCACGCTTCTGGTGGGCAAACCTCCGGTCAAATATGGTCGACTTCATTGTCAGTATCAGCATCGTGCTGCATCTTTACACGATCAACGTATCTGCGATAGGGGATACCACAAAGCTCTTCCTGATGGTCGTATTAACCCTCTTATACATCGGCTGGTTGCTGTTTATTAAGCCTCGCTCGAAGCGAAGCTTTATGGCCGTGCAAGCGGGTGCGGCGGTGTTTCTTGGTATTTCGGCGCTCTTCACTGTATCATTTAACTGGCCGGTCACCTTTGTTGTGTTGTTTGCTTGGTTGATTGGGTATGCGGCGGCTCGACACGTTTTAAGTACGTATGATGATGAAACGCACGGTCTTTTCTTGGGCCTTGTGTGGGGGTTCATTACAGCTGAGATCGCGTGGGTGGCGTACCACTGGGCAATTGCGTATCCGCT
This sequence comes from uncultured Candidatus Saccharibacteria bacterium, assembly GCA_964566735.1. GTDB lineage: Bacteria > Patescibacteriota > Saccharimonadia > Saccharimonadales > Saccharimonadaceae > Microsaccharimonas. The sequence goes on along the minus strand of CAZMJB010000039.1, from coordinate 644 downwards.
GCCAATTGTGCCTGCACTGATGCTTCCACAAGCGGCAATTCTTATTACGCTCGTGAGCTTCTTGGCATATAAGGTGTATGATTCGTTCTATCACCATTCGAAGGTGCGCATGGCAGATGTCTTGTTGCCGCTGCTCTTTACGCTCAGTGTGATCCTTGTTCTGCTTGTTGTGTTCAACCGCGTTGGTACGGCAATTTAACCTAAGCAATTTTATCTAAGAGAAGGCCGTAATCGCGTTGCTCTTGAAGCACGAAGCCGTAAATAGCGGCTTCTTTTATAATCGCCTTGTGTTGCTCGGGATCGGCTTCAAGGATGAGCTTGCCGCCAAGGGTGAGCTTTTCTTTTGTCTGGATAAGAAGCTCGTAAATAAGGGCGAGGCCGTTGTTGGCTGCAAAGAGAGCGGTAGCCGGTTCGTGTTCGGTTTCGGGTGAGCGTTCCCACTCGGGATCGACGTAGGGGAGGTTCGCAATGACAATATCGGCGACAAATGGGTACGAGGTAAGAAGGTTGCTTTGAATGAGATCTACGTCGGCGTGCAGCGCCTCGGCATTCTCTTCAGCAACGTTCAACGCGTGGCGGCTCGTATCGATAAGCGTGACATCAAGCTCTGGGTGGTTGAGCTTGGCGGTAATACCAAGGTTGCC
>CAZMJB010000038.1:0-6604 GCA_964566735.1 uncultured Candidatus Saccharibacteria bacterium | reverse complement strand
GAGCTGAAGGGCGAAGCGTGTCGGCGACAGCAATCAAGCCGGCAAATTCAAGTTTATGTTTGGCGTGAAGGTCGTCGAACTTTTCAATCTTCTTTTCGACTGATGACGTGGCGACGGCAATGACGCGGTAGCCTTGGCTGGTAAGCTGGGTGACTGCCTGGTTAATTTCGGTCATCTGTGCACGGGTAAGGTCGCTGCGCATCATCATTTGCTCAGGAGCGCCCTTTACAACGAGTTCATGCTTGCCTCGGTGGTGCCAAACGTTCCCACTCATGGCGCGGGCTTGATCGAATGGAAGCTTTGAAACGGGTTCACCCTTTAGCTCAACTGCACCCTCTGCTGCAGAGTAGCTGATAAACGCCACATCCAGTGGGTCGGCAGACTTTTCGCCGTGGTGGTTGGTCGATTTATGCACCACTGTTGGTAAGTGGTGGTCGCTCCAGCTTGGCTGCCATGTCTCCTGGACAGACAGCTCATTCTTCGTCAGGGTACCGGTTTTGTCGGTCGCGATAGTTGTAATCACCCCAATTGTTTCAATGGCGTTCATGCTGCGCACTAGCGCCTTTTTAGCGGCCATGCGGCGCATACCAAGCACCAAGATAACAGAGATAGCAATCGGAAGACTTTCAGGTACGGCAGATACCGACAGGGCGATAACAAGGCGGAGCGCTTCAGTCATTTCAATGCCACGCACAATAGCGAGGATGAACGCACCAACTGCTACCGCGGCGATTACCGCAATAATGTAGCTAATGAGTTTGTCGATTTTCTTTTGAACAGGGCTACTGACGCTATCGGGCGCGTTACCCGTTAGGGCAGCGATGCGCCCAAATTCGGTTTGGTTAGCGGTATACACCACCACACCCAGCGCGCTACCGGAAACAATAAATGAACCTTGGAATAGAAGGTTGGCCTGTTCGTAGACTTCTTTCTTGCCGTCGAGTTTCTCAACGTCTTTACTGACCGGAACAGATTCACCTGTAAGCATCGCTTCGTCGGTCCTGAGCGAATCAGCTTCGATGAGGCGGAGGTCAGCCGGAACTTTATCACCTTCGCTTAGTCGGACGACATCACCAGGTACGAGTTCTGAAGCATCAATAGAAAGCGCGTCACCGCCACGAATCACCTCTACTTCGCGCCCACTTTTCTTTTGGAGGGTACGAAGAATACGTTCGGTCGAGAAGCGCTGTACGTAATAGATAGTTGCGCTCGTGAGCATAATCACCAAAATGATGATGGCATCGAGGACAGCGTGGTGCCAGAAGCTAATGAGCACCGCAACAAACAGTACTGCCATGAACACATTCGCAAATGGTTCAATCAGCTTTTTCCAAAGCGGCTCGCCTTTAAGGGTAATTTCGTTCGGGCCATATTGTTTTAAGCGTTGGCTCGCTTCGTGCCGAGAGATGCCTTCAACTGTCGATGACAACTCGTGTAGGGTGTCCTCGGCGGATTTTTGGTAATAAAGCATTAGCTCCATTGTATCAGATGGAGGATATAAAAATAACCTCCGCTATGGGAGGTTATTTTAGGGTAAGCCCTACTAGTTACATCGTTGTTGCGGTGGACATGTTGTCGTTACGTTCGACGCAGTCGCACCTTATGAGGCGTTGTGATATACCTCTTTTACGTTATCTTGACGAGCTGGAGGGTGGTTCGTTGGATACCATTTCCCCATTCGACAATATCTTTTACAGTTTTACCAAGTAGGGTGCTTCCAAGCGGGCTAACCGCCGAGATGCGACCATCGCTTGGGTTCGCTTCAATACTTTCGACGACTGTGTAGCGAATGAGGTGTCCGTGTTGATCGATAAGATCAACGACTGATCCAATCGCCACTTTTGCACGCGCCCGTCGTGATGGAATGAGTTTGGCGTGGTTGAGTGTCTGGTGCTTGTCGGCGAGTTCGCTTTCGATTGCTTCAAGGCGCAGGAGGCGCTCGTTGCGTTCGTAGCGATCGTCGTGGCTTGAGCCTTTATCGCTTTCGCGCAGACTTCGTCGGATTGCCTCGCGGTCGTGTTCGAGTTGGGCAACTGCCTTACGAAGTTCTTTCATACCTTTTTTGCTGAGCAAAACGGTAGCGTGTTCGGTTTGGTATTCGGTGGTGGTTGTGTTCATGATGCTCACTCCCTTCCTTTAATGACATCGTGTGTCAGTGTTTGTTGTAGCGAATGTGCTACTAGCTCCCAGTATGGCACTCGATTCTGAGAGAACTCTGAATTCAACAAATTAAATTGTTGTAATTTTTCACGCCCTAACCATAACCGCTTTAACTAAGAATTTTGAGGTTTCAGCGTGATCTTTCTCACGATTGGTAAGTAGAATGTAAAGGTCGTAAAGTCATCGCCACTCGAGACGGTGAGCTCGCCGTGGTGTACATCGACAATCTTTTTTGCAATTGATAGCCCAAGCCCGTAGCCATTTTTCGCACTATTCGTGCGCGATGTGTCAGCTCTAAAGAAACGCTCAAACAACTTCGGGAGTTTCTCTTCAGGAATTCGCTCGCCTTCATTTTTTATTTCAAAACCGACGTGTCCGCGTTGTTCGAATACTCGTATGTAAATCGTAGAGCCTTCGGGGCTATATTTGATGGCATTATCAATAAGAATACCCATGAGCTCGTTGACGGCCGCTTCATTAGCAAGGGTGGTGGCTTTTTTGCGTGAAGTAATTGAAAAACGAGACTGCTCTGCTGGGTAGCGTTTCAGAATTTCTTCAAGTAGCACTGGAACGTCGACGGTGTCGACTTCAAGTTTGTCGTGGTCGAGCCGCGATAGATGCAGGAGCATTTCCGAAAGCTGAATTAACTTCTCTACTTCTTCGAGGTTACTCTCAAGTAATTCCCTTGCCTCGCCGATTTCAAGCTTCGAATCGCGGAGGTTCACTTCGAGCTCCGTCTTCATAGCAGATAGTGGTGTGCGAAGTTCATGGCTGGCGTCACTTGTAAAGCGGCTCTGCGCCTCGTGCGCCTCGGCAATAGGACGCAGCGTGCGGCGCGCTAAAAAGAACGCACCCAGTCCACCTGCAATCAACACAACCAGGTTAATATAAATCAGCGAGAGTATCATTTGGTTCGAGGCTTTGCGTGACTCGGTTACGAGTGGGCTCGTTGCGCCATCGGTTGAATAATCAAAGTAGGTGCTAAACGGCACGGTACCAGTGAAGCCGTCGATAATGCTGTGCTGCAGGCTTTCAAGGCGGAAGCTAATTTCTCGGTAGTTCAGCTGATAAATGACTACGCTAAAAGTAATGCTGATCGCCATCAGAATTGCCAAGTACCACGCTGTCAGCTTTAGGGTAGCTGACTGAAACATTTTTTGCACAGCCTGCATATGAACTCTCCTATGCTTCTAGTTTATACCCAAACCCACGCACAGTGTGAATCAATGGCTTTTCAAACGGAGTATCGATTTTATTTCGAAGGTACTTTACGTAGACTTCAACGGTGTTAGGAAGAATATCGGCGTCGTAGTCCCATACGTGGCTAATAATCACTTCTTTACTTATAGGACGGCCTTGATTACGGAGCAGGTATTCAAGGAGGGCAAATTCTTTACTCGTAAGTTGAATATCGGTGTTGCCACGTTTTACTCCGTAGGTAACGGTGTCGAGGGTAAGGTCGCCAGCGGTTAAGATGTCAGATTGCTGTTCTGAAGGACGACGAAGCAGGGCGCGAACTCGAGCTAATAGTTCTTCAAGTGCAAACGGTTTTACAAGGTAATCGTCAGCACCGGCATCGAGGCCGGCGGTACGTTCATTAATACTGTCGAGGGCGCTTAGGAAAAGCACGGGGGTGTGGATTTTGGCGTCACGCATCGCTTTAACAATCGCGATGCCATCATAGTCACCTGGAAGCATACGGTCAATAATGGCAACGTCATAGGGCTCGGTGGTAGCCATTGCGTAGCCCTCATCGCCATCGTAGGCAACATCGACTGCGTAGGTCTCTTGTTCTAAGGCCTTTGCGAGCGCGCGGGCAATTTTATGTTCATCCTCAACGACTAATATTCTCATACTACCAAGTATACCTTGAATAAGCTTAAAATATGCTTAGGTAGTGAATAGGAGCAGATAAAGAGGAGTTGTTAAGCAGCCGAAGCACTGTAGCGAGTGCTCCAGGCTTCCATGTCGCGAAGGATTGGTGTGAGTTCTTTGCCCTTTTGAGTAAGGCGATATTCGCAGCGAGATTTCTCGGCTGGGAAGATTTTTTCAATAATGCCTTCATTTTCGAGGCTATCAAGACGGGCAGAGAGTGTGCGCGGATTAATACCTTCAACGAGGTCTTGGATTTGGCAGAAACGAACCGCCTCTTCATTTACGAAGAAACGAAGCAACTGAGGAGTCCACTTGTCACCGAGAATTTTGGTTGCTGCTTTGACACAGCCGATCGTTTCCGTTGTCATACTCTCTTTACTATACAATATCTAGCGTTATTTGATAAGCCCATTGTCGTTTCGAGAACGAACGTGGCTCATACTGAATTCCCAGGAAGCATCCGTCTTCTTATGTGGGTTAAATATGTACTGAGGGTCAAAGATTTCTTTTACTTCACGGAACAAGTTGTAGACGTCTTTTCCAAACACCGCTGGAAGCCACGAACCACGTACCATGCCGTCGTTATGCTCCCCTGCCATAGTGCCCCCGTACTTCAAGACAATGGGAACGAGCTCGCGCATAACTGGTTCAAGCTTGGCTTGGTCTTTGGTGCCCGCGATATCCATGAGTGGAATGATATGGAAGTTGCCGTCGCCAAAGTGCCCCTGAATGGTTGCGGGAAGTTTATATTTACGAATTACCTTGCGAAGCTCTGGGAGGAACTTCGGCAGATATCTGGGCTGCACGGTCATATCGTCAATAAATGGTGAGGCATAGCGTCCACTAATTTGGTTACGAAGCAGCGCAAGTGCGGCGCGGCGAATGCTCCAAAAAGGTGCGCTCGATTTCTCGTCGCTTTCGATGTCCATCCGAATTTTGTATTTCTTTAGGTCGTCGTGGAGCTTTGATATCTTGTTAAGTACTTCTTGGTGGGTTTCGCCGTCAAACTCAATCATCAGCAGAATACTTGGTAAGTGCCCCTTAAACTTCGCCACCGACTTCATAAGATGTGATTGCTGGCGCAGGTATTCTTTTGATCCAAGTTGCTTACGGAAGGTCTTAAAGTATCTAATGCCTAGGTTGAACGTGATGTCGTCAAAGCCTTCAAAGGTTGCAGGCCTGTGCTCCATGACCGTTTCGATAATGTGGCCAAGGTGCTTAATTAATGGTAGATATGCCAAAAGTAGGCCTGAATGTGGCGCTTTAGGAACGGCTTCAATTTTAATATCAGTAATAATACCAAGCGTCCCTTGGCTTCCGGTAAAGAGCTGTGTCATATCAAAAATGCCGGTTTCGCGGTCCCACACGCTCCATAAGTTGTAGCCCATTGAGTTTTTGTTCACATTAGGACGAGCGTTTCGTACGATGTCATAGTTATTTTCGACGAGCTCGAAGACCCGGCGATACAGTTCAGATTCATAGGTATTCTCGGCAATCTTGCGATCGAGTTCTTTTTTTGTGAGCGGTTTAATGGTGTAGGCTTTGCCATCGGCGAGTACAACTTTAAGCTCACGCACTGAACGATCCGCATTTCCATAGCGTAGTGACTGTTCACCACCGGCGTTGTTCCCTACAATTCCGCCAATCGTACAGATAGCACGGCTGGCAGGCACGCAGCCAAGCTGCAGTCCTTTGGCATTAAGAATCGGATCGATGTCGCGAATGAAAGCTCCAGGCTGCACCTGAAGGATATTCTTTTTAAGGCTCTCGATTTTATTAAAGTGTGGCGTCATTTCAAGCAATATAGAATTGCCAATTGCCCCACCTGACATATCGGTACCGGCACTGCGTGGCGTCAGCGAGAGCTTCGGGAACTCTTTTTTATGCGTGTTCACAAACTTCACCAGTGCCTGAATATCCTCGGTGTCGTGCGGTTCGACCACGACATCGGGCACGAGTTCATAGATACTCGCATCGCGGCTTACCTGATGACGAGTATGAAGGTCGGTCGAGACCCCACCCTTCACTTGTTTTTCAAGCGTTCTTAATACTCTCTCCATATTGCTATCTACTATACCGTTTGCATAAGCTGTTTGTCGAGTGGTGTATACTATCTAATATATGAAGACTAAAATTGATATCGACACCCGTACATTCGTCCGTTTTTGGCTAGTCGTCTTTGGTATTGGCCTCGTAGCGGCACTATTATATAAAGCGCAAACCGCCCTTATTATTTTGGGAATTTCACTCTTCCTGGCGTTGGCACTTAACGCACCAGTTGCGCTTATTGCTAAAAAGCTTCCGGGTAAAAGCCGTGTTGGCGCAACGGCAATCGCATACATTGCGGTGGTCGTGATTATCGGACTCATCATGACGCTGGTTGTACCGGCGATTATTCAGCAATCTGCTAAAGTTGCTCAAACCATTCCAGCTGTGGTTGAATCGGCGACACACCAATGGGAGGGTGTTCGTGACTTTGTTGAGCAGTATAACTTGCAAGAACAGCTTGATTCCGCTCTGGCATCGATTCTATCAAGCGCATCGTCATGGGCGGGTAACGTTGGACAAG
>CAZMJB010000037.1:0-6904 GCA_964566735.1 uncultured Candidatus Saccharibacteria bacterium | reverse complement strand
CGGCTAAAGTTGAGCCGACCACTCGGGTGAAAGATCTCACCGAGGCTGAAGAACAGCGACTACGTGAAGTAATCGACACCGATTACACCGTAGAAGGCGACCTCCAGCGTCTCGTAACAAACAATATTAAGCGTTTGAAGGATATCAACGCGTATCGCGGCCTCCGACACAAGTCAGGCCTTCCGGTTAACGGACAGCGAACACGTACGAATGCACGAACTCGTAAGGGTCGCGCGATCGCCGTTGGTGGAGCTCAACCTAAAGCTGCAAGTAAGACCTAGAAAGGAATTGATTAGATGGCAGATTCTACATCAGCACGCGCTTCAAAGAAGAAGCAAAAGCGATCAGTTCCGGCTGGTCAACTCCACGTGCAAGCTACATTTAACAACACCATTATTAGTTTCTCTGACAAGAAGGGTAACGTTCTTTCACAGAGTAGCGCTGGTGCTGTAGGCTTCCGCGGAAGCAAAAAGGGTACTGCATACGCAGCCCAAATCGCTGCAGAAAAAGCAGCAGAAGCTGCAAAGGGCTATGGCCTTAAGTCAGTTGACGTATTTGTAAAGGGTGTTGGTCAAGGCCGCGACTCAGCCATTCGTGCGCTGAACGGTTTTGATATCAACATCGAAAGCATCAAAGAAGTGACTGGCGTACCTCACGGTGGCGTTCGTCCACGAAAGGTGCGAAGGGGATAATTTATGGCACGTGATGTTTCACCTATTGTTAAACAGAGCCGCCGCGAAGGTTATGCCCTTCACCCTAAGGCTCACAAAATCATGGCTCGTAAGAGCGGTATCCCAGGCGTTCACGCCCACGGTCGCCAAGGTAAGCCAAGTCTTTACTTGACCCAACTTCGTGAAAAGCAAAAGGTTCGTCGTACATACGGCCTTTTGGAAAAGCAATTCGCTAAGCTTATGAACGAAGCTACTCGTCAGCCAGGTCTGACCGGTGAAAACCTTCTTCGTATGCTCGAACAGCGTATCGACAACGCCGTTTACCGCGCAGGATTCGCAACCAGCCGCCGCGCTGCTCGTCAGCTCGTTGGTCACGGTCACTTTATCCTTAACGGTCGCCGCGTTGACATTCCATCAATCCGTCTTAAGGCTGGTGACGAACTTGAAGTTCGCCCTAAGAGCCAAAAGTCTGGTTACTTTACTCAACTCGATGAAGTTGTAAAGGGAAGTACTCAAGGAACACTTAGCTGGTTGAAGAGTGACGCAAAGAAGATGACCATTTCTATTACTGGTCTTCCTAAGCGTGAAGAAGCAGAAGCTGAAATTAACGAACAATTAATCGTAGAGTACTACTCACGATAGGGTAAGGAGATATATAGATATGTCAAAAGTTATTCACAACCCAGCACTTGCCAGCGTCGATGAGACTAGCGCAAACAGTGCATCGTTCGTTATTGAACCACTACAAGCCGGCTACGGCAACACACTTGGTAACAGCCTCCGTCGTGTACTTCTTTCAAGCGTAAAGGGTGGCGCAATCGTTGCCTTCCGCGTTGAAGGTGCAAGCCACGAATTCACAACCGTTGCAGGTATTAAGGAAGATGTTGTAGACATCATGCTTAACCTCAAGAACGTTCGTGTAAAGGTTGCTACTGACGAACCTGTAGAAGTGCGTATCGAGAAGAAGGGCGCCGGTGTTATTACCGCTGCCGACATCAAGACAACTGCCGACGTTGAGATCATCAACCCAGAGCAAGTGATTGCTACTGTTGACGACCCAAAGAAGTCTGTTGTTATTGACCTCGTTATCGAAGCAGGTCGTGGCTACCAAACTATTGAAGATTCAAGCGTAAAGCGTCTTCACAGCGACATGATCGCTCTCGACGCTATGTTCAGCCCAGTACTTCGTGTACGCTACAAAGTTGACAGCACTCGTGTTGGACAAGAAACAAACCTCGACAAGCTTCAACTGAACGTTGAAACCGATGGTTCAATCAGCCCACGCGAAGCGTTTGAAGAAGCTGCAGCGATTTTGGTTAACCAATACACTGCACTCGCTGGTAGCACAACCGTTGAAGCAGCTCCTGCACTTGGCCAAGACTTGGCTGACGAGGGTAGCGAGCTCAACACTCCTATTGAAGAATTAAACCTCAGCGCTCGTACCGCGAACGCCCTTATCAACAACGAAATCCGCACTGTACGTGACCTCGTCACCCTCAGCGAACAAGATCTTCGTGAACTTAAGGGATTCGGTAGCAAGGCGCTTGATGAAGTCAAAGATAAATTGGCAGAATTGGACGTCTAGAACATGCACCGACACGGATACAAAGGACGTAAGTTTGGCCGCGAACGCGATCAACGCCGCGCGCTTCTCAAAGGTTTGGCAACAAGCCTCGTAGAGCACGGTAAGATCGAGACTACGCTTCCAAAAGCCAAAGAGCTCGTCCGTTACATTGAAAAACTCGTTACTAAGGCTAAGAAGGGTGACCTTGCAAACCGCCGCGCGGTTATCGCTGGTCTCTCAACGCAAGCTGCTGCATTCCGTCTTGTCGACGTAATCGCTCCACAGCTTACTGGTCGCACAAGCGGTCACGTACGTGTTGAGCGCACTCGTCTTCGCGTTGGTGATGGTGCCCAAATGGCAACTATCGCTTTCGTAGACGAAATTAGCGACACTCCAAAGCCTGCAGCTAAGGCTGCTAAGGAGGTTAAGTAATATGGCAAACGCTAAAACTTACAGCCAAAAACCATCAGAGATCTCTCGCGAATGGTTCTTGGTTGACGCTTCAGAACTACCACTTGGCCGTATCGCAACTATCGTTGCCGACAAGCTCATTGGTAAGAACAAGCCAACCTACACCCCACACATCGATGCTGGTGACTACGTTGTTGTGATCAACGCTGAAAAGCTCGTTGTGACCGGTAACAAGGAAACTGGTAAGATTTACTACCGCCACAGTGGATTCCCTGGTGGTATCAAGGATGCAACCCTTGCAGAAGTTCGTGAAAAGTTCCCAGAACGAATCATCGAAAAAGCTGTTCAAGGTATGCTTCCTAAGAACAAGCTTTCAGCAGACCGCATGGGACGCTTGAAGATTTTTGCAGGTGCTGAGCACGCTCACACTGCGCAAACACCTAAGAAAGTTGAGGTAAAGTAATATGGCTGACGCTACTTACTTTTACGGCCTCGGACGCCGCAAAGCCGCAACCGCTCGCGCACGCCTTTACAAGGGTAAGGGAACAGTAACCATTAACGATAAGCCAGCTGCTGACTACCTTAACGGTAACAAGACGCTTCTTGCTGAAATTACTGACCCACTCGCACTTGTAAACAAGCAAAAAGAATTTGACGTAACGATCCGCGTACAAGGTGGTGGTGTTGCTGGTCAAGTTGATGCTATCAAGCTCGCGATCGCGAAGGCTCTTACAACTGCACACTCTGACCTTCGTTCAACATTGAAGAAGGCAGAACTCCTCAAGCGTGACTCACGCGAAAAGGAACGCAAGAAGTACGGTCTCCGTTCTGCTCGTAAGCGCGAACAATTCTCAAAGCGTTAATCCGCTGCGAGCCACTCAAAAACAACCCTCTCTACACGGGGGTTGTTTTATTGAGAGACAACATACATAGAGCCGTAATACGGTATAATGAGCATATAACTAATACATCGGAAGGTGGAGCGCGTGGCAAAAAGCCTCCAGGCGGAACTGCTGGCCATTCTACGCAAGTACGAACTTGCGGGCGAGCTCACAAAACGCAAAGAGATTTCAAATATTAAAGAATACCCGGAGAGGCAACTCAGCCGGCTTATTAAGTTTACCTTTGCGCGCCAGACCTACTTTGTGTTGTATGACACTTCTGCAGGAGACGATGTAGAGGTTGTTATGGATCACGTACGCCTTGATGTGCCTGATGTTGAAGGAAGTCTCGTTCGAAACCCCCTCGAAGGCTCTATGAAGGCCTACGGTATGCCGCACATGAGTAAAGACGTATACCTTATTACGAAAGTAATTACCAAGACCCGTCTCGACCAAGAGGTTGTCAGTCGCTACCCAGATTATTCACGTAGTACCGTTCAAAAGTATATTAAGGCTGGCTACGTCGAACTTAATGGTACTGTCGTTACTACACCGAAACAAGAAGTGACGGAAAATGATGACATTGCTCTGACTATTCCTGCACAAACCGATACCTCTGACCTCGAACTGCCTATTTTATACCTAGATGACAACGTCATTGTTGTAAACAAACCCGTCGGTGTCCTTACGCATAGCAAGGGTGCGCTGAATGACGAGTTCACCGTAGCTGATTTCTTCCGTCGATACACCACCAATGCCCTCGATACGAATCGCCCCGGTATTGTACACCGCCTTGACCGTGATACGAGCGGTGTGATTATTGGTGCCCGAAATGATGAAACCGCAACGCTGTTAAAAAAGCAGTTTGCTGACCGCACGACCAAAAAGCAGTACACTGCAGTTGTCGATGGCATTCCAAAGCTTGATAAAGCGATGATCGACCTTCCAATTGGTCGTAACCCATCAGCGCCAAGTACATTCCGTGTTGATTCAAAGGGCAAAGATGCAATTACAACCTATGAGGTACTGAAGAGCGGTGAAAAACGAGCACTTATCGAGCTCCGCCCTAAAACGGGCCGCACCCACCAACTTCGCGTGCATATGCAGTATATTGGCACGCCTATTGCAGGCGATAGGGTGTATGGAAACAAGAAGAGTGCTGATCGTCTATGTCTTCATGCGCATACTTTGGAGATCACGGTTCCACAATCAACCCGCAAAGTATTTACCGCACCGGTTCCAAAAGAATTTGAGGAGTTGGTCTAGTGAATCTTGTCATCAACCCTGAGAGCGAGCGATTGCTCGATGCGGTTGTTGCGGATTTGCCTCACGCACTCCTGCTTACCGGGCCTGTTGGGGTAGGGCTTTCTCGCATCGCTGCCGCATATGCGTATAAACTTGGTGGTAATGTCATGCCGGTGCTTCCTGAAAAGGATGGTGTCGTGAACCTAGAGAAGGGGACGATTACCGTCGACAGTATCCGCAGGCTTTATGACATCACCCGCACCATTGAACCGAATGGTCGCACGATTGTGATTGATTTTGCCGAGCGAATGGCACCTGCTGCGCAAAACGCCTTCCTCAAACTACTCGAGGAGCCAGCCGAGGGGACTCGTTTTGTCCTCGCGACGCACCAGCCTTCCTTCTTACTCCCAACAATTTCTTCGCGCGTACAAAGGGTAGATGTGCGACCTATTCATTCCGATCAATCCCAGGCACTCCTCGATACGTTGAAAGTGACCGACACTACCAAGCGCACCCAACTTTTGTTTATCGCAGAAGGTCTTCCAGCAGAAATTACGCGGCTTACTGAAGACGAAGAGCGCTTTACGGCACGCGCAGAGCTTGTGAAAGAGGCGAGAACGCTAATTACTGGCTCGGCCTACGAACGCCTTTTGATTGCAAAGAAATACAAAGACTCACGAGAAGACGCGTTGATTCTTATTGAAGATGCACTCAAACTGCTTCGTCGAACCATCGCTGCAACCGGTGATGCGTCGAGCTTGCGGATGCTCAATAGGTTTGAAGTACTGCATAAGCGACTGAGCGAGCAAGGAAATGTTCGGCTTCAGCTAAGTGCAACGGTTATGGTATGACGGGCCAGCATGGTATAATGAGGGTAACATGCTAGGACTTGTCGTTATTGCTGTTCTCGGTTTCTGGGCCCTTTACCAAAGGCAAACTGTTGGTGAAGTGGCGAGTGACCTTTCTTCAAAGTTATCAGATAAGCTTGATCAACTTTGGTCTATTGCGCAGTCTTCATTACAAGACCGTAAATACCTTCGTGCGGAAAAAGCCCTTCTTACGATTCTTCGTGTCGACGAACGAAACGCCAGCGCCTACAACCGCCTTGGTATTCTGTATGCCAAGCAACAGCAGTTCAAAGAAGCAATTGAATGTTTCGAGATCGCTCAAAGCCTCGAGCCAAGTGCCAGTAGCCTCCACAATGTTGGTCTTATCTACTTTGAAACTGAGAACTACGACAAGGCGGCATTAGCCTTCGAACAAGCCCTTGCAATGGACAGCGACCACGCTGCACGCCACATTGCTTACGCAAAGGTGCAAGAGAAGCTCGGAAACGATAAGCGGATGGTAGAGGCTCTCGAAAAGGCCGTACAACTCGACCCAATCCCACAAACCCTTACGCTCCTTGCCGATGCCTACGACCGTCTCGGCGAGCAAGACCTCGCACTCCAGCTTCGTGAGCGTGTCGCAAAGACAATCATCCCTCAAGCTCAAAATCGCGTTAAGCAACCACGTCGCGTGGTAATGTAGGAGGTTTCCATGGCGGAATCAAGTACGCAGAGTAATCGTCGCCAAGCAGCGTCGATGCTAAAAGTGCAGGGAATTATTTCAATTGTATTTGGTGGACTCGGTGTATTCATCGGTCTTATCCTGATGGTCATCTTCGCTTTGGCTCTTGGGCAAGCGCACACCGATAACGATGTCATCGAGTTCCTTGTTTGGTTTGTCATTAGTGTTCTGTTTATTCTCATGCCGCACATCTACCTGATTATTTCAGGAGTTATTCTCACGCGCCTTCCGGAGCCGAAGCTCGCCCGTCTCCTCACGATTATTAACTTGATTGTCGGTGCAATGAGTAATTATGTTGTACTCGCGTTCGCGATTATTTCATTGGTTCAATCAAGGGAATACGAAGAAGGCTATAAATCACTCGAAAAGTAGTGAGATTAGGTATAAAAAATACCTCACCGTATGGTGAGGTATTTGATTTCAACAAATTTGGTACAGGGGGCAGGATTCGAACCTGCGAAACCGAAGGTGGCAGATTTACAGTCTGCTGTGTTTGACCGCTCCACAACCCCTGCGAATACCTAGTTATAAATTTGGAGCCGCCTCACGGATTCGAACCGTGG
>CAZMJB010000036.1:0-7735 GCA_964566735.1 uncultured Candidatus Saccharibacteria bacterium | reverse complement strand
CCCGAGAGTGGCGATCATGGCGCCGTTATCGGTGCAGAGTTGCATTGGGGCGTATTCGATAGCGAGAGGAAGACGCTCTTGGAGTTGGCGTCGGAGCTCTTGATTGGCAGCAACGCCACCGGCGATAACAACAGAGGCAGGGGAGTGGTCATGGAAGGCTTTTTCGGCCTTGTCGACGAGAGTTTCAATGGCTGTGTTCTGGAAACTGGCCGCAAAGTCGTTTCGCTGTGACTCGCTGAGACGCGCTGCAAGCTCGAATGACGGGAAAGATGTGTCGACGCCCACTTCGCGCTGTACGGCGCGTAAAACAGCCGTCTTAAGGCCCGAGAAGCTAAAGTCATAAGCACCTTGGAGCTTTGCTTTTGGAAGTGCGTACTTTTTTGGATCGCCGTGCTTGGCTGCTTCGGCAATTGAAGGGCCGCCCGGGTAGGGGAGTCCAAGGATTTTTGCTACCTTGTCGAAGGCTTCTCCAACAGCGTCATCTTGGGTTTGGCCTAGGAGTTCATAGTCACCGTGGTCACGGAAGAGAACGATCTGCGAGTGTCCGCCACTGACGACAAGGGCGAGCATTGGAAATTCGGGTTGCTTTGAAGGGAGCGCGAGGTCAATACCGTTTTCTTGATCTGTAATAAAGTTGGCGTACACGTGCGCTTCGACGTGGTGAATAGGGTAGAGGGGGATATTCTTTTGAGCGGCAATGGTGCGAGCGGCAAGTGTTCCGACGAGGAGTGAGCCGCCAAGGCCTGGGGCGTAGGTGACGGCGATTCCATCGATATCGTTCCAGGTGAGCTTCGCATCGGTCAGAGCCTGGTCGATAACCGGGTTGATTACCTCGATGTGGCTTCGCGCTGCTACTTCGGGGACAACACCACCATAGACTTTATGGATATCGATTTGGGTGCGAACGACATTAGAAAGAAGGCGGTGTCCGTCTTCAACGACGGCCGCGGCAGTTTCGTCACAGCTACTCTCAATTCCAAGAATTCTCATCTGTTACATTATATCACGAGGCGAAGAATGCGTTGTGCTTTGGACATACTAGCTTGAACTTTGCTGAGAACGTCCTTAAAATTATAAGCAGATACTAAGCTAAGGTTCAGGTGGGAGGGTGATTTGTGAAATTGGTTAAAGGGGGCGTCTGCCTCTTCGCTTTACTGTGCCTCGGAATCTTAGGGGCTACTACTGTTAATGCAGCCCCGGTGGGGTGGGGGAATCAAACCGTGCATGTTTTGAGTCAGAACTCGGTTTCAGCAATGCCCCCGCATGCAAATACTTGCTATGGCACTACTACGCAAATATATGTCCGCTTCGGAGGTGATGTTACGGCCTGTGTTTTGGGGCAACCGTCCACCACTCGTTTAGCGCGGTACCTCGGCGCTAACGGACAGTTTGCCTATGCGGTGGCACTTTCCGATGAACCGCAGTATACAAAGGTATACGGACTGTGTGCGACGTATTCTTGGTGTGCGTATGGGGCGGATGGTGATACGCTTTTACTTCAAATGCCCGTATCCCAATATCGGTCTGGTCACGCTATCATTAAGGATTTTTCACACTACCTGCGTAAGCAGTCAATCCCAGAGCCGCACTTCTCATTTGAGTACGACGGGGAATACGAGGTTATTGGCACCGGTACTCAGCATCGACCTACGGGCGCGGTCGCTGTTTCGCCAAATGGTCGTTGGGCGGTTGTGGAACTCCTCGAGTACGGATTTGTTCGAATTGATATGCGCGATGGTTCGTATCGGCGTGTTGTTGCACCGGGTGTGAAGTATGGGGTGGGAACCGACCCCTCCTTTGAGCTTGCCGTTTCAAACGACGGGCGTTCCCTCGCGATTACGGGATGGCGAGCGGGTATCGATATCTATGAGATGGATGGTGTGTGCGGCGATGTACTGACGGAACAGTCTTTGGTGTATGCCTCCGAGGGAACGGTTGCATGTAAAACGGCTCGCATCGACCGCGACGAGCTTTTTCCGGCTTTCTTTGCTGCGCATATGCCCAGGTTTTCGAGTGACGGATCGAAACTATCTTTGGTAATCGCTGCGAGCTCCGGGTATATCAGCGCATCGCTTTCTCCAGCAGCACCTCTTCCTGACGTGGCGTCGCTTTATGTTGCGCTCGGTGATTCGTTCGTCAGCGGGGAAGGAGAGACGGACGATGCGTACTATGTACTTGGAACGAATACCACCACGAATACGTGTCATGTGAGCACTCGGTCATATCCCTATCTGCTGCATCCGTCGCTCCCTATGGACGTCGTGAATAGGTCGTGCTCTGGCTCGCGGACAGAAGATGTGCGACAGCAGCTAGCTGGCCTCCCAGACGTACGTGAAGCGCAAATTCCGACGATTCTATCGGTAGGGGTTGGGGGTAATGATGTGAATGTCATGGGCAAATTGAAAGCTTGTATTATGCCGGGGACTTGTGACTGGGCGCTTCCCGAGCATCGGATGAAAACAGCGCTCGAAATAAAAAGCATCTATCCAAAGCTTGTGGCTCTTTTTGATGAAGTGCAGCAGGCGCAGCCCCAATCAACGCTGTTTGTTGTTGGGTACCCAAAGGTGATTGCTTCTGGCGACGAGACGAACTGC
Organism: uncultured Candidatus Saccharibacteria bacterium; assembly: GCA_964566735.1. Classification (GTDB taxonomy): domain Bacteria; phylum Patescibacteriota; class Saccharimonadia; order Saccharimonadales; family Saccharimonadaceae; genus Microsaccharimonas. The sequence goes on along the minus strand of CAZMJB010000036.1, from coordinate 5,141 downwards.
CAATTTCCAATCTCGGCAATGCTTGATGCCGAAGAACGAAGGTATATGAATGAAACGGTCGGATATCTTAATGCGGTGCTCCAGCAAGCTGCGCGGTATAAAGGGCATCAATTTATCGATGTCTCCGATGTATTTAATGGAGAGCGACTGTGCGATGTTACCGAAACCGCCATGAATGGCATACGCGCGGGTGATGATTTTGCGCCAATTGCTGCTTTGGAATCAGTAAAGATTATTGGAGCCGAGTCGTTTCATCCAACGCCCCGTGGTCACGAGCTTGTCGCGAATCGAATCCTTGAAGTGTTCAATCAAGAAGGGTTTGGCACCTATTGTGTGTCATGCCTGTTTTCCCCGGTAAGCCTTATGCCGTCGCCGTACTGGGTCGAACATGATAGCGGCGAAAATGTGCCGCTGCCGGTTTCGGATCGATTTATTGTCGTCGATGCAGCTCAATTGGGCGAATCACTGTCCTTCGATTTTCCATCCGGAAGTTTCGCGCCGAGGAGTGAGGTGAGGTTAGAGCTCCATTCAGAGGTACAACAACTCGGTGTATATAGCACCATGGACGACGGCTCGCTGAGCGGGACTGTGAAAGTTCCAAACGTGCAGGGCTACCACACCGTACACGCTTTTGGGCTTACGGCTTCCGGTGCGGCAGTCGATCGGTATCAAGTGCTGTATATAGGCACCGCGACTCCGCAGCCTGTAGCGAGTTCGCCGCCTTCTATACGACCAGCAGGGACGCTCGTCAAAATGAGCGCCTTGTCGAGTAACTCCAGCGCTATAAAGTCGATTCCTTCGCTCGGTAACACTGCAGCTTCACCGCTCGCAGTATTGGGTCAAAAAACCAAAGCAAATGGAGGTGAAAAGGTAAACCATACCGATTCGTCGGAAGGTGTGATCTATGTCTGGCTCGCGCTCGGTGTCGTACTAATCGGTATATTGATCGCTACCGCTTATAGTATTGGTCGGCGACAGGTATAATGGCACATATGAATATCCGTACTGTAGTTAAGAAATTTATCCCCCGCACTTTATTTCAGAAAATTGAACCGACAGGACACCTGTTCGAGGCGATGCTTGTTGCCGCAAAGTATGGCTTTCCAGCTCGAAAAATCCGCGTTATTGGGGTGACGGGTACAAATGGAAAGACAACTACCTCTTTCTTCATCCAACGAATGCTGACAGAGGCGGGCGTGAAGACTGGTCTCATGAGTACGGTTGCCTACGGTGTTGGTGATGATATCCAGCACCAAATGGAGCACATGACTACTTCAAAGGCGAGTGTTGTTCAGTCGCGCATTAAAAATTTCGTGAAGCAAGGTGCCGAATGGGTGGTGGTCGAAACTTCGAGTCACTCATTGGCGCAAAACCGTGTTTGGGGTGTGCCGTACGAAATAGCAGTGCTTACAAACCTTACTCATGACCACCTGGAATACCACGGTACCTTCGAAAACTACCGCGAGGCAAAACGCAAACTCTTCAAAATTGCCAACAAGCACGGACTTAAATTTGGTGTCGTAAACGCCGAAGACCCAAGCGCCGAAGTGTTTGCAAATACCGTTGCTAATTCAACAACGTACGGTATTAAACAGGGCGACATCACCGCAAGTAATGTAAGCCTTACTAGCACAGGCTCAACCTACACCGCAAAAGTAGGGGACGATACGTACGACATTACAGTTAACATTCCTGGCGAGTTCAATATTAGCAACAGCCTTGCCGCTATTGCCGTTGGGCGCAAGCTCGGGCTTACAAAAGAACAAATTGAAAAGGGGATCGCATCGCTTGAATCTGTTGAGGGTCGCATGAACGCTATCAACGAGGGGCAGCCGTTCCAAGTATTAGTCGACTTTGCCAGCACACCTGATGGATTTGAGAAGTTCTTCTCAAGCGTTCGCCCGCTCGTGAAGGGGAAGCTCGTTGCTGTGTTTGGCTCTGCGGGTCGCCGCGATGAAAGCAAGCGCGCCGAACAAGGGCGTATTGCCGGCAAGTATGCCGATGTTGTCGTAGCAACCGAAGAAGATGATCGGGACGATGACGGCGCAAAAATTCTTCAGCAAATCGCCGAGGGTGCTACCGAGGCTGGAAGGGTGCTCGACACCTCGCTTTTCCTCATTCCAAACCGTGAAGAAGCGATTGGCTTTGCGATGACGCAGGTATCAAGCGCAGATGACATGGTGGTGCTTTTGGGCAAGGGGCACGAAAAAACCATCGAACGCGCCGATGGTGAGTATCCGTGGAATGAAACCGAGGCAGCACGCGCTGCGCTTCAGGCGCTTCTTAAGAAGTAGTTAATCCATAGAGAGGGTGGTGCAGCGAATATAGCCACCACCTTTTGAAAGCTCTTGGATGTGGGGGGTAAGTACCTTGAGGCCGCGAGCTTCAAGCTCACCCTTAAGACGCGGTGCGCCGTCACCCATAATGACGGTTTCGCCGGTCGACACAAGGTTACACGCAAAGGCTTCTTCGGCCTCTTCGAGCGATACGGTAATCGCTTCAATATCGCCACCGCTGGTGACTTCAGCCAGCTTGAGGCGGCTTTCCGGAGTAAATGCGTCAGGGCAGTAAGCGATGAGGCCTGGCTCGTTGTTGTTTGGGTGACGAATAATTGAAAGCGCCAGGTCGATGTCGTAGAAGAAGCTGTCTTCCCAGCCAGAGATGGCGTTAATGACAGGCCGTCCGTTTTCGTCGAGCTGTGGAATGGTCTGGAGCTGAATGCGGTTAAAACCAAGCGCTTCAGCGGCGAACTCTTGAGCGGCTTCGTCACTTCGGTAGCCCTTACCGCAGAAGAGGTAGTCGCCACAGGCAAGTGCATCGCCCTGGCCGCTAAAGCGAAGGCCCTCTGGTACTTCAATAAGTTCTTTTCCAAAAGAGCGGAGTACGCGGCGGGCGTAATCTTCTTCGGCCTTACGTACGTTAGGGAGTCGGGCTGGAATCGCCTTATCACCACGCACAAGCGCCCAGTTAGCGGTATACACACCGTCTTGGCTATCGCTAGGTGATGGAACTTTTACAACAATAACGCCTGCTGATGCAAGCGCTGTTTGGATGCTATTGTGCTCGGTCTGGGCGAGACCAATATTGGTATGAGAGTCGAAATAATAAGGATTAATTGCTTGTTCCGCGCTAAAATTGAGCGCGTCTGACATAAGGACGGTGCGATTAATCTTCATAAAGCTTTAGTAATAATAATCTTTTGTGCGCTTGAAGTACAGCTTTCGGTGGACGCGTTCGCCAAGTTTCGTCCATGCTTTGTAGCGGGTAGGGGACAGAACATAGTCGTAGCACCCTATAAAATCGCTTACTTCTTTGCTAAATGATAGCTTGAAGAGCCCGACACCGTAGTGGGGGTGGTCTGGATTGCCAATTTCATCACTTGGAGGTGATCCACAGAAGTCGTGAACAAGTGCACCATGAGACTTCGCCCATTCAATAACATTCCACTGCAGGAAGTGGCTGGCGCCATATGCGGTACGCTTACGCACGGATGCGCCGTCTTTGTAGGTGCTTTTCGTGCCAAATACCATGGCGTAGGCACCAGCAACAACCTTTCCTTCAAAGTAAGCAAAGAATAATTGCCCCAAACCGGCCTCTTCAAAGGTTTTCCAGAAGGTTTTGTAGTAATTATAACTACGAATACCAAATTGGCCTTCTGCGGTTTCGGCGAGGAGCTGGTACATGAGTTTGGCGTTCTTCTCTGTTACGGCCACCTTTTCAACCGTCACGCCGTCGCGTTCGGCTCGTCGTACTGCGTGGCGCCCCTTCTGGGGAAGCCCTGTCAGAATGTCGTCTAGGTTACCTGAAAGGTCGATGGTAATCGTTGAAGGGTTAGGAATAATTGGCGCGGCTTTTTTAAGACCATGGCGTTCAAGGGTAGGGCGCGTTGAGCGATCGAGCTCACTTTCAACACGAATCGCAAAAACATTGGCTTTTTTTGCGAGTGGCTTCAATGCTTTTAAAAGGTCAAACAGCTGTTTTGGCGACGTAACACCAGGGCCTTTTGGAAGATACCAAAGGGTCCCTAGAGGGGGTGTTGTTTTTTCTAACACGGTTACCGCTACCTTACCAACAATAACGTAGCGAGGGGTGTAGTTGGTGAGCTTCTTGATTTCCGAGTATTCAAGGCTCGAAAACACATTCCCGCCATCGGGATTCTTAAGAATATATGAATTCCACTGGGCGATTTCTTCGTCGGTAGCGTAGCGAGCGGTCATTAGTACCTATTGTAGCGTAGTTTAGCTATCGCGGTGTATACCTAGGATGATACCATTGCGACCTGCAGCGCCTTTTTGTGCACGGTTACGGTGTGAAAAGAACTCGTCTTGTGTAAGTGTGTCATCGCGACTTAGCTCAACATGATATTCGTGAATACCGGCATCGGTAAGTTGTTGTCGAACGGCGTTACCTAGGTCGAAAACATGGCCATCTTCCCTTGGCAAGATGAAGTCTTTTGTTAGCGGGTTTGCACTGAGGCGTTCTAAGACTTGACCATGAATGTCGAAGCCGTTTCGTGCGAAAGGTGATACGTACACAAGATAATTATTACGACTTGCGGTTGATATTTCGTTGAGTACTTTTCGCACGACGCCAGACTCCAGTCCAACATATCCTGCGTGAATTTGGAGGGTTCGCTTGTTGAGCGTATCAACAAAGTTCAAAATAGGGCAGTCAGCCGGGGTAATTGCAGAGGCGAGACCCTCAGTCTGAACAAGTGCCGCATCTGCTTGCGCGCGTTCTTCAGCCTGCAAGCTTATCGACGTCGACTCGACGGGAGCCGTGATAGAAAGGAGGTTTGTTCCATGAGTGGGATAGGGATATGCTATATCGCTTAGTGAGAGTCGAGATAGTAACATTTGATGGCGAGTGTGAACATCTGCCACTTCCTTTTCCATCCATTGGTCATAGGAAAGAGGGGATCTGCTAAGTGTATATCCTTCGGGGTTGATGGAAGAATTGCGGTCGCTGAGGTTTCCCGTCATGCCGCCATCTGTTCGGCGTGTTTCGGCGTAGGCTACCCAGTTAAGTGACGCCTCATTAAAGATGTCTGGCTTTTCCGTGCGTATTTCGTCTTGTTGCGGGGTGTAGTCTTCGAATGTACTCATGGTGCTGCTATTTCTTATTAGAGTGAGGCGCCCATC
>CAZMJB010000035.1:0-9392 GCA_964566735.1 uncultured Candidatus Saccharibacteria bacterium | reverse complement strand
AGCATCTCGTTTACACCGAGAGGGTCGGGGGTTCGAATCCCTCAGCGCCCACCAAGACGTGTAAACTACCTCTACGGTAGTTTATTTATTTAAAAATACAATGTATGCGCGCGTGCTGAAATTGGTAGACAGGCTAGCTTGAGGTGCTAGTGTTCGCAAGGACGTGGAGGTTCAAGTCCTCTCGCGCGCACCATGTTGATTTTCAAGGCAACCCTACGGGGTTGTTTTTGTTTGCTTGAGTACTTTGCTTTAAGGGTAAATTATGCTATAATTATAGATAAGGAAGCCCATCGAATTGGGCATTATTTTATGAAAAACCCAGAACAAATTCGCAATGTGGCTATTATCGCCCACGTCGACCACGGAAAGACCACACTTCTCGATGGTCTTTTAAAGCAAAGTAACACCTTCCGTGCTAACCAGGCCGAGATGGATCAGTCGCTCATCATGGACAGTGGCGACCAAGAACACGAACGCGGAATTACTATTACCGCTAAGCAGACCTCTGTCTACTACGGTGATTACAAGATCAACGTTATTGACACCCCAGGACACGCCGACTTTTCTGGTGAAGTTGAACGTACCCTTAACATGGCGGACGGTGTGCTGCTTATCGTTGACGCCCAAGAAGGGCCAATGCCACAAACAAAGTTCGTACTTTCTAAGGCGCTGCAACTTGGTCTTAAGCCAGTCGTGGTGATTAACAAGATCGACAAGCCGTCACGTCGTATTGATGAAGTACTCGACGAAGTTTCAGAACTCTTCTTGGAGCTCGCGATTAGCGACGACCAACTTCACTATCCTGTGTACTACGCGATTGGTCGTGAGGGTAAGTCATGGACTGAACTTCCAGACAACCCAGCTGAGCACACCGACCTTACGCCAATTTTTGACGCAATTATTAACGACATTCCTGCGCCAACGGTTGAAATCGACAAGCCTTTCCAGATGCTTGTGACATCACTTGCCTATGACTCATTCCTTGGTAAATACGCTATTGGTCGCATTAGCCGCGGAACTTTGAAGCGCGCGCAGCAAATCGTTCTTATTAAGCGCGATGGAACTTCTGTAAATGCTAAAGTTGATAAGCTCTTCGGTTACCGTGGTTTGGTTCGCGAAGAAATCGAAGAAGCTGGCGCTGGTGACATCGTGGCAATTACTGGTGTTGCTGATGCACACATTGGTGAAACGCTTGCCGACAAAGACCAACCTGAAGCCCTTCCGGTGATTGAAATCGAAGCGCCAACAATTAGCATGTACCTTGGTCCAAACACAAGCCCAATGAAGGGCAAGGAAGCCAAGTACAACACAAGTCGCCAAATTGGTGACCGCTTAAAGCAAGAACTTGAAACCAACGTCTCACTTCGCGTTGCTGAAGAGGGAATCGGCTTTGTTGTTTCTGGACGTGGTGAGCTTCACCTGTCTGTGCTTATTGAAACGCTTCGTCGTGAAGACTTCGAGTTTGAAGTTGGTCGTCCGCAAGTTGTGACGATTGAAGAAGACGGTATTGTAAAGGAACCGGTTGAAGAGCTTCTTATTGAAGTTTCAGGTGAGTTCCTTGGTGCAGTCAGCCAAGAGCTTGGTGCGCGCCGCGCAACGACTCTGAAGCAAGAGCAAACAAGTAGCGGCACCACTCGTGTGACCTACATTATTCCAACTCGTGCCATGATTGGGCTTCGCAACCTGCTGCTTACAGCAACAAAGGGTACGGTTATTATGAACAGCTTGCCACACGGCTACCAGCCACTTGGCGCGAAGTTGCAACAACTTCGTAACGGTGCCCTCGTTGCCCACGAAGCCGGCCAAACAACTGCTTACGCACTTGATACTGCAGCAGCACGCGGTGAGCTCTTTGTTGGTCCAGGCGTGACTGTATACCAAGGTATGATTGTTGGCCTTTACAACCGTTCGGGTGACCTCGACATCAACGTCTGTCGCGGTAAGCAACTGACCAACATGCGTAGTTCATCAAGCGACGGTACAATTCAGCTGACTCCATTCACCGATCTTAGCCTTGAGCAATGTATCGACTTCATCGAAGATGACGAGCTGCTTGAAGTAACGCCACAAAGCCTTCGCCTTCGTAAGCGCCACCTTGACCCAAACCAGCGCAAGCGCGCAAACAAATAAAACGTATTTTACAGCGTTTCTTATATAGCTATAGCCTCCTTGTGAGGCTATACTTATTGGTATGGCAACTATTCGCAAAATAAACACAAAACCTCTGACCGACCCACTAAAATCGGCCCTCGTGAAAACGACGGGCGTTTTGCTGAAGTACGATAAAGATATTGATGCGGTGCTTGGTGACCTACTCCTCGATGTTCAGAGCCAAAATGTGTACGGAGATGGTAAGACATTTGTTGATTTAGTACCGGCGCGTCGCCTTCGGTCTATCAAAGAAGAGTATAAGCTCCTGAAAAAAGACCCTGAATTCGACCTTCGTGAATTCGTAACACGTCACTTTGTGGATGCAACCGAAGGCGTCTATCAGCGCGCTTACGAAAGTAGCCCCGACCACACGCCACTTGAACACATTGATGAGCTTTGGAAATTCTTGGAACGTCGTAACCGAGTAACACGCGGCTCATTACTTGCGCTACCGTACAAATATATTGTTCCTGGCGGGCGTTTTAACGAACAATTCTATTGGGATAGCTACTTCATTATGCTGGGGCTCGCATCTTCGGGGAAGTGGGCGCAGATTGAGAATATGATAAAAAATTACGTGCATCAGATTCGTAAGTACGGCTACATTCCAACGGCAAACCGCACGTATCTATTGAGTCGATCGCAGCCGCCATTCTTTTCTCACATGGTACGGTTGCTCGCAGCACATAAGGGTAAGAGCGTGCTGCGATACAACCTCCCGTACTTACTAGCGGAATACCGTTTTTGGATGAAGGGGAAGACAAAGCTCGCTCAAACCGAACATAAAGCATATCGACGCGTTGTTGAAATGCCAAACGGGGTATTGCTTAATCGCTACTACGATAACAAAACGACACCACGTCCTGAATCGCTTCGCGAAGACCTTGAGACTGCCGAGAAATCTGGAAGAAAAGATAGCAGCCGTATGTATCTGCACCTTCGAGCGGCGGCTGAATCTGGTTGGGACTTTAGTTCTCGTTGGTTTTCCGACCCAAGCGATATTCGCACAATCCATACCGCCGACATCATCCCAGTCGATTTAAATAGCTTACTTTATCATCTTGAGCTGACGATCGCCGATGCTTACAAAGCATCGCTCAACTTGGTACAAGCGCGCCAATTCCGGAAAAAAGCCGAAGAGCGCTTGAAAGCGATGAACGAATACTGCTGGGATGACAAAGCCGGTTTTTACAAGGATTACAATTTTCACCACGGTTTAGTGACACCGGTGCCGAGTCTTGCGGGAGTTTTCCCGCTCTTTGTTGGCGCAGCCAGCCAAGAGCAAGCCGATAAGGTCGCCGATATACTGCGAAAAGACTTCCTACGCCCAGGTGGACTTGTGACGACCAACATTGATAATGGGCAACAATGGGACGCACCTAATGGCTGGGCGCCACTTCAATGGGCGGCGATTAAAGGGCTTCGAAACTATGGCCACGACGATTTAGCGGATGAGATTTCAAGGCGTTGGCTCGAGCTCAATGACAAGGTCTATGCCTCGTCACGAAAATTTGTTGAAAAGTACAATGTTGAAAGTGTCGATGGACTTGGCGGTGGTGGAGAATATGTGTTGCAGGACGGCTTTGGCTGGACGAATGGCGTATATGAAGCGCTGAAGCGTGAGCTAAAGATCTAAAATATCTTCTCGTTTTTTAGTTCATCGGGTAAGAACCCTTTCGAATGTTTGAAATCCGCTTCCCATTTGTAATCTTTTGCGTAGCCAAGATCTTTCATGAGTTTGGTTGGGGCGTTACGCAGATGAATGGGCACCGGAGCATCCGGATATCGCTTCGCGAGTTCTTGGGCACGGTACATGGCGCTGGTTGTTTGACGAGATTTTTCTGACTTAGCAAGCGCCGTAGCAACGTGAAAAAGAATATAGCTCGACTCGGGCATGCCAACTCGCTCGACAGCTTGGAATGCATTGAGCGCCAGGCCTAAAGCGCCGTTGCCGGAGAGGCCAATATCTTCAGAGGCGAAAATGACCATGCGGCGAGCAATGAACTTCGGATCTTCACCAGCATCAATCATGCGGGCGAGGTAGTAGAGCGTTGCGTCGACATTACTGCCGCGCATACTTTTAATGAATGCCGAAATGACGTTATAGTGCATGTCACCCTTTTTGTCGTAGCCGGGAACGCGTTTTTGAGCAGCAGTTTTTACTGTTTCGACGTTTACTTTTTTGCTGAGGTTAAGGGCGAGTTCAAGGTTACCAAGGGCAACACGGGCATCACCGCCGGAAAGCTCGGCAATGTAATCGAGCGCTTCGTCAGATACACGCTTAGTGGCTTTTTCTTCCTCGACCGCCCGTTTCAAAATGACCAACATGTCCTCTTTTAATAGTGGCTCGAGTACAAGCACATGGGTGCGACTAAGGAGCGGATTAATGACCTCAAAACTTGGGTTCTCGGTCGTTGCACCAATAAGGGTAATAAGGCCAGATTCAACATGGGGAAGAAATGCATCTTGCTGGGCTTTGTTGAAACGGTGGATCTCATCGACAAATAAAATAGTGCGAAGTTTCAGGTTCCAGTTTTGCCGAGCATGCTCAATGACTTTTTCGACATCTTTTTTGCCACTCGTTACCGCAGAAAGTTCGGTGAACTCGGCATTCACTTCTTTTGCAATAACACGTGCTAAGGTCGTTTTCCCGCTTCCGGGAGGGCCCCAAAGAATAAGACTGACGGGCTCACGGTTCTTTACAATTTGGCGAAGAATTTCCTTATCACCCAAAAGATGCGCCTGACCAATCACTTCATCGAGTGTTTGCGGTCGCATGCGTTCGGCAAGAGGGATTCGGGACATAGTCTTATTATACCCCTGTCACTGCCTTAATCGAAACACCAGCTCTTTACCAGCATGGGTGAGTGTGGTGTAATGACCTCATCGAACTACATCCGTGTTCGACACTCGATGGCCATGAGGCTAGAAGGGAGGGGCCGTGGAGTTTCAGCACTACCGCGGAACCGGCTGGAGGGACTTCGGCATTACGCTCCTTCTTTTTTCAGGAGCTGCTGCGGCCTTCTATGGCGGCTGGCTCTTCTTTGAAGCCGCGTTGGGCGCAACGGCAGCGCGGCTGCTCGAAGCCCTTACGAGGTACGGGGTGTTTGGTTGAGCGCCAATCGCTCGGACTGTGGCATAACGCTACAGTCCGAGCGGGCGCTCTTTTCATGCCGCGCGTTTGAGGTGGACGAAAGCTCCTGCTATACTTATAAGTACAAATTAAGGAGGAAGTATGGATTTCTGGATGTGGGTGATTATCATTGCCGTAGCTCTGTTTATTCTGAGTGGATTAAAAGTTATTAACCAATACCAACGTGGTGTCGTGTTGACACTCGGTAAGTTTACCGGTGTGCGCCAACCTGGGCTGCGTGTTGTTATTCCAATATTCCAGAAGATGATTCGCGTTGACGTTCGTTCGACTCCTATCGATGTTCCAAAGCAGGAAATCATTACCCGTGACAACGTGACAGCTGGTGTTGACGCGGTTGTGTACTTCCGTGTGCTCGACGCACCAAAGGCTGTGCTTGAAACAACCAACTATGTGTATGCGACAAGCCAATTCGCACAAGCCGCGCTTCGTGACATTACGGGTAACTTTGAACTCGATGAACTGCTTTCAAAGCGCGAAGAAGCCGCCCAAAAGATTAAAGAAATTGTTGATGCGCAAACTTCACAGTGGGGAATTGACGTTGAGAACGTAAAGATTCAAAACATTGAACTTCCAGCGGACATGAAGCGCGCTATGGCAAAACAAGCCGAGGCTGAGCGTGAACGCCGCAGTAACATCATTAACGCTGATGGTGAAAAAGCCGCTGCGCAAACGCTTGCGGAAGCCGCGGCAATTATCGCTTCAACTCCAGGTGCGTTGAACCTTCGCACCCTCAATACCATTGAGCGTATTAGTACTGAGCCAAGCCAAAAGACCACCCTTTTGTTCCCAATCGAACTTATCGATGCGGTACAAAAAATTGGCGAAGGCCTCAACAAGAAGTAGCAAGACGAAACTATGGCGAGGGTGCGACCTTAAGCACCCTTGCCATATTCGCTCACCTCTAGTAAAATAGGAAAGTTCTAAAACTGACATGGCTCTTTAGCTCAGTTGGTAGAGCAGCGGCCTGAAGAGCCGCGTGTCCCCAGTTCGAGTCTGGGAGGAGCCACCAAAATGATGATTGTCTCACACGATGTGTGGGGCTTTTATTTTTGATAACGCATCACCGTGCCGTTTCTTGGTTGCGAGAATTGCCGCCACTGTCCACGCTTGTATTTCTTGCGGAGGCTGTTCAACACGATTCGTGCGATTCGTCTTGGTATCAAGCACGTCAATGATGTAGCTATTAATAGCAAATGAGTTGCCGCCGCGCACATATTCAGGGAAGCTTCCGAGTGCATCAACGGCCGTAAGAATTTTAGCGTCAAGATGATCGGCGAATTCAACAAACGCTGGGTCTTCAGCGTGCCGACGCGCGCCTTTTGCAATGTAATGGGTATCCCAAATCCAGACACTTCCATTGTGATAGGCGCCTTCACGGAAGCGTACTTCGTCCGAGGCAAGTGTGCGAATACCGCTGACATTGAGCATTTCAGGGGAGCGAAGCTGGCGCAGCAAGGCACTGCGCATATGTACCGTTTCCTCGTCGGTCCCGTCGAGGATGCGCGACATGAGAAGGTGTCCCATATTGGAAGTTCGGATTCGTAATTGGCGGTAGTTATTGTCGTCATCCTTGTCGAGTCCTAACACAAAGAAGCCACCCTTGTCGTTGGTCCAAAACCGCTCCTTCACGACTCGCTTTATGTTTTCAGCCATGCTCCGCATATCCTGGGCTTCATCGACTTTATCGAGAAGGCGTTCATAAAGATCGGCGGCATCGAGTAAGGCGTCGTGGGCTGTTGCCTGCACTTCGATTGAAGCAATGCCCTGTGAATGGTTGGCGAGTTCGCCGTCGGCGTGATGGTAGCTATCCCACGAATCTTTCCATGATTGGTTATCGAGACCGCGTGGAATCATGGACTGGAACTCAAGTAGGCCAAGCGCGCTATCGTTTATGCGGGCTTTAAGCCACTCAACTGCCCTGGTAAGTGCAATGCCCAGCGTTTGGGTTTCATGGTTCCTGTCGGTATATTCAAGTGCAAGGAAGTGTCCTTGGGGATCGTGATACGTAGAGTAGGCCGCCATGGTACGAATAAATTCAGGTGTTGCATCAACAGTTCCGTAGTACGGCCAATCCCAACCATCCTCGGCGGTAATGCGCTGCGCAATTGGATCGCTTTTATCTCGAATTTCGTGAGCGATTCGCCCAAACTCTTCTTCGCGAGCAGCATTAAACCCGGTGCCTTGTGTTTCGGCGAGTTTTTTCACTGTTGTGAGCGCGAGGCGAGGGTAATGCTCGATAAGATCAAAGGCGACCCGGAGTGAATCGCGACCAAATACAACGCTATACAGTTCTTGGTATACAGGTGCTGGGGCATCAGATTCGAGCGCGAGTGATGCGACGGCGGGGCCAAAATCGCCAATCCCTTCGCTGTTTGGTGCGCCGGTAAGGCGGGTCATTTCATGAAGACTCGAGAGTTTTTTTAAGGAGCGGCGCGGTTGCGCGTAGGTGGATGCGATTAATTCCTCACCCTCAAGGAGCCAAAAGTTTTCTGGCAGTTCAGACTCAGGTTGATGATCTAACTGGTCAAGGGCCATATATCCATTGTAATGCATATGATACAATAAAAATACTCTGTGTAAACACAACGAGTTCGCGTAATGGGAGAACCGAGGAGGTACGATGAGAGTCGCTATTATTGCTCCACCCTGGCTTGCTCTACCTGTAAAAGGGTACGGCGGTATTGAACTTGTGCTTGAAGGATTGATAAAAGGGCTTCGCCGTCAGGGTGTTGAGGTTGAAGTCTTTGGAAATGGTGAACATAAGATTCGTGGCGTGAAAACAAACGCTCTTTACAGGGAAGAGCAATTCAGTCATATCCATCAGCCCTATTATGAGAGCGCCCCAATCGTACAGGCGCACATTACCTACGCGTTAAATAAAATACGCGAAGACGGCCATTTCGATATCATTCATGACCACAATACTCTAATTGGCCCATCATACTTCGCGGCAGCATCGCAACTGACTGACGTCCCACCTGTACTTCACACATTCCACGGGCCACCATTCACCGATAACATCGAGCGATCCGGTGACATCGTGAATAATCGTGCGCATCTTGAGCAGCTTGAAGATATGGGCCGCATGTATATGGTGTGTATTTCTAAGGCGATGGCTGAAACGGCGCCGAAAAATATTCATGCACACCTACTCGAGGAAGTGCATAATGCTGTTGATGTCAGTGATTTTCCATTTCGCGATAAAAAGAAGGATTATTTCATTACTTTGGCCCGTTTCAATAAAGATAAAGGCCAAGCCATTGCCGCACGATTTGCCGCCGAGCAAAAGCAAAAACTGAAGATGGCCGGAACGGTAGCGGGAATTGGCACTCGTAAGAAGTTAATGCTTGAAATTGCCAACCCAATGAGCCCGTACCGATCAAACCACGAGTTTCGTTACTTTAGCGATGAAATTTTGCAATACACCATTAAAAACCCAAATATTATTTATGCGGGCAATGTAGGCGGCGAGAGGAAGCTTAACTTTATAGCCAATGCCAAGGCGTTACTTTTCCCGATTGACTGGGAAGAGCCATTTGGTATGGCGGTCATTGAGGCGCTTGCCTGTGGAACACCGGTTATTGCAATGCGAAAAGGGGCTATGCCGGAAATCATCGAACACGGCGTGACCGGATTTTTAGCGGATACCGAAGAAGAGTTCGGCGAATACATGAAACGAATCGATGAAATAGACCCCGCTGCGTGTCGAAAATCAGTCGAAGAGCGCTTCGGCATCGATACCATGGCGGCTCAGTACATAGAGCGCTACGAAGAAACCATCCGAAAAGCGCGCTAATTTCACACTTCCACGCCTAATCAGTTGCATTTCATCCCTGTTAAATGTATACTTATTCAAGCACGCGGGTGTAGCTCAGCTGTTAGAGCGCTTCCTTGCCAAGGAAGAGGTCCAGGGTTAGAGTCCCTGTACCCGCACCAAAGAAAAGACCGGTCTCAATGACCGGTTCTTTCTTTGGTCTGAAACCATGCCTTTAGCACTGGACCTCTTCAAGAGAAAAATAGTTCAGGGAAAGCCCGGCGAGCCACAGCGAGCTGGGGTTAGAGTCCCTGCACTCGCCTACATACGAGG
>CAZMJB010000034.1:0-9480 GCA_964566735.1 uncultured Candidatus Saccharibacteria bacterium | reverse complement strand
GCTCTGCGGGTAATTACGAGCTTTGTAGTGGAGCAGGAGGCCATTAAGTCGTTCGTCGGTAAACTCCGGGTGCATATCGGCTAAGGCATTTGCATCTGCATTACGCACCTTTTGAATACGTAACTTATCAACATCTGGCACAAAACCGTCGTACAGCTGCCCTTCTGGGTCGCTGTCTTTTGGAAATTCAGGCCGTCCTTCGTAGAGAGACCTGACGTTCTCGGCAAATGCAGGGTACGAAAGTAGAATTTTCTGATGCTTTTCGATGGTTGCAAGGTCAAGCCCAATGCGCTCCCAGCCCCCTTCGCGCTCGAGCACTCCAAGCGGAGCTACGGCGGGCGCCCGATTATATTGCAATTCCTTTACGGGAAGTTTCACGAAATCTTCTTTTTGGCGCTCTTCCCACGACGCAAACATGCTTTTCGCGAGCTCTTTTGTAGAAAGATTCAGAAGCGGCGTTGGGTCATGGCGTAGGTCGTAAATAATGACATTGCCATTTCGGCCCGGCGCTAAAGGAAAGGCAACAGTTGCCTTGTGATAGGCAGAATCAAGGTTGCCGCTTACATATACAAATGGTCTTTTATCGTCGAGGTTTACCAGCTCGGCGACTTTTTTCTTATCCTTAATCGCAAATAGGTGTGCGTACAGTTGTGGCTGCTTTTCTTTAATAAGTTTTGTGACCGCAATAAGAGCCTCTACGTCACTCAGCGCATCGTGGGCTTTAAAGTGATCAATGCCGTTAATCTTGGTAATAAGTTCGAGCTTGTTCACTTCCTTGCCATCCACAACCGGCCATTCAATACCGTCAGGACGCAGAGCACGTGTCATACGCACGACGTCAAGCAAATCCCAACGCGAACGTCCATCGCGCCAACTCCACTCGTATGGATCGTTAAAGGTCCGCCAAAAAAGCGTTCGAACAAACTCATCGTCGAAACGAATGTTATTGAACCCAATTGCAACGGTATCTTCGGTAAAAATTTCATCAGCAAGAAGGCGCGCGAACTCCGCTTCAGTAAGGCCTTCGGCTTGTGTTTGCTGAGGCGTGATACCCGTTACAAGCAGTGCATCGGGCGCGGGCAATGTATCATCATTTAATTTAACGAGGATGTTATACGGTTCACCGATTTGGTTCAGCTCGGTATCGGTACGAATACCCGCAAATTGCATAATGCGGTCTTGTCGAGGGTTTAACCCCGAGGTCTCTAGGTCGTAAAAAAAGAATGTCTGACTCATACCCCTTATTATACGGGGTGATTATTAATTACTGCTCAAGTAATGTAAATTCGTCGAGGCCAATACGAATAATCGAATCGCCCTCAGCACCTTCACGACGCAGAGCGTGGGTAATGCCCATCTTCTTCATGATGTCACGGAGGCGATTTACCCCTTCGTAGTTATCAAATTGCGTCCGTCGAGCAAACTTTTCGATCTTGTGACCCTTCACGACATAGACAGTCTTTTCTTCATCTTCAACCTTTTTAATGTGCCAAGAAAGCACCTTTGCTTCGTCGTTCAGTGAAATAACTGCAAGACCAGCGTCTTCGTCGTCTTCAACGGCTTCTTTTTCGGCTTCTCGAATCATAATAACTTCCCTACGGAGTTCGCGGAGTACGTCGGTAAGGCCGGTGTGTGCCGGTGAAGATACGGCAAATACCGGTACTTCGCCTGCTACAGCCTTGAGTTCGTCAACTTGCATTTGAACGATGTCTTCATCGAGACCTTCGATCTTGGTTAGTGCAATGACCTCAGGGCGCTCAGCAAGGTCTTCACTGTACGCAGCAAGTTCATGGCGAATGGTTTTATACGCCTTCGCAACGTCATCGGTATAGGCGTCAATAAGGTGCAGAATAACGGCTGTACGCTCTACGTGACGGAGGAAGGCATCCCCAAGACCCTTGCCTTCACTTGCGCCTTCAATAAGGCCAGGGATGTCTGCAATCAACAAACTGCCATCGTCGATATCGGCAACGCCAAGGTTTGGCGTGAGTGTGGTAAACGCGTAATCGGCAATTTCCGGACGGGCGTTTGAAACCACGCTCAGGAATGTCGACTTACCCGCGTTAGGGAAGCCCACAAGCCCGACGTCGGCAAGAAGCTTGAGTTCGAGTTCGGCCTCAAAAGTATCACCGAGTTCGCCTTTTTCTGCAATACGTGGCGCTTGACGAACCGATGACTTAAAGTGAGCGTTGCCGTAGCCACCGTCACCACCCTTAGCAACAACGATTTCTTGGCCATCTTCAACGAGGTCGGCAATGATTTCACCGTCACGACGTACAATTGTACCCATTGGCACTTTTACGCGCAGCGGAGCGCCCGACTTACCGTGGCGGTCGCGCTTTGCACCAGCCTGACCAGGTTCACCCTTGAGCTCTGGCTTATACCGGAAGTCGATCAAGGTATTAAGATTTTCGGTTGCAACAAAGATAACGTCGCCACCCTTACCGCCGTCACCGCCGTCTGGGCCACCTTTATCAACATAAATTTCATGACGAAAACTGACGGCTCCATCACCGCCGCGTCCAGCCTGCACAAAAACTTTGGCGGTATCTACAAACATATTCTTCTATTATAACAAATTCGCCCCTGTTTTGACAGAGGCGAATTTAGATTGCATTATTAGTCTAGTGAATGTAGAGGTATTGTCCAACGACTGAGGCTGAGATAGTACGACCTGAGACGATGTTAAATCCACCACCAGATACGCGAGCATTCATTTCACTAATCTGGATGTCACCATTAGGAAGGATCTGCTCGACAACACCTACGTGTCCATAGCCACCACCGTTCTGGATGACCGCACCAACAGATGGCGTACGGTTCACGGTGTAGCCAGCGCTTCGTGCTGCAACTGCCCAACTTGAGGCGTTACCCCAACGTGCGCCGACTGGCTTGCCGAGTTCAACACGACGGTCAAAGGCGTAAGCGGTACAGTTTCCACGAGCGTAGGTATTTCCAGAATACATTGGTGTTCCCACCTTGATGCGCCAGGTGCTACCACCGAAGCCGGCACTGTACCCCATGATGTACGTTCCGCTGGTTCCGCCCGATGCACGAGAAGCGCGTGGAGCAACATAGCCAGGGCGTTCGGTTTCTGGGAGCTCACCGTTTGGAATGATGATCTTGAGCCCCGTTGAGAGACCGTTAATTTCAAGGTCGTTTGCGCTCACAATAAGTGAAGCGTCGGCCTTATATTTACTTGCGATGCTTTCAATGGTGTCACCGGCCTTTACGACGTAGGTAACGCCGTCTCGAGGCAAGATTTGAAGCTGCGAGCCAACTGCAAGGGTGTTGTTCCTAAGATTGTTTGCCCATTTAATGGTGTTTTCTGACACACCATACTGAGCCGCTACAGATGCAACAGTGTCACCTTCTACTACGGTATAGGTAGTGATAGCACGACCAGCAGATGAAACCTCTACAATAGTAGGCTTGCTAATGGTTGAGCTGTCACCACTGCTGCTTTCGTATTCATTTTGAATACGCGTCGAAACCGCAAGTTCAGCAACGTTTGGCGCAACAGCCAAGTCTGCAGCATCGGCAACGGTTGCGGCAATATTTGTCGCAACTACAGCGTTTACCGCTGGTTGATCGTTGGTTTCTGCAGTGTTTGCAACAGTAGTCGTCGTTGCAGACGCTTCTTCTGGTGCGCGGTAGCCAACAGCAATTGTAGCTACTAAGAGCACAAAGACGCTGGCGTAAATAGCGACGGTTGACGATTTAATGCGACCTTTTTGAGATCGCTTGGTTCTTTGAGCTGGCACGTTTTGTGGACGTACTGCAGCTGCCCCACCCTGAACGGTACGAATACCGTTGCTCGTAATGTCATTACGAATTATCGTTCTCCTGCCGCTCGAGTTTCCTACGAGGGCGTCTACCGTAATTAGTCTTTCTTCTTTGTGTTTTTGGGTCAAAGAAAGGGATACGTGTCGACCAGTGTTATTGATATTATAGTTTTCTGGTATCCGTGCGACTGTTCAGATAGGCGCATCTTCATCTCTATTCCCCACTCGCAGGTGCTACTGGCCGGTTCAATAATTTCGGACCTCGGTATCACTAGTAGATAGACATGTAAGATGTGCTGTATTTATTGTAGCAACTCTAGCTTTTTAAGTCAATTTATTTTATAGCTATAGTAATTTGTCAAGTGCTACAGTATCTGACACTTTTGCTGACAGTGGTTTACAATATTCGCCTCGTGCTCTTCAAGCGTGCGTGCAAAATATGTCACATCATCGTCACCACTAAGGAAGTACAAGTAATCACCTTCCGCTGGAGTTGCTACAGCAAGAAGGGCTTTTTTGCCCGGTGAAGCGATTGGACCAGGAGGGAGCCCCGCATACCGACGCGTGTTATACGGTGAATCAAGGTTCGTGTCACGCGCTACCCCCGTTTTATCAGCAACATACTGGTAAGTGACATCTGAGCCAAGTGGCATTCCCTGTGCGAGACGGGTATAAAATACCTGTGTGATTTGCGGCATGTCATCACCCGCTATACTTGCTTCACGCTGCACAATAGAAGCCAGAGTAATACCTTCGTAGAGGTTGAGACCCTGCGCTTCATATTTCGCAATTAGCCCATTTGCTTCTATGACTTTCCAGAATTCATCAAAGCTCGCCTTTAAAACGTCCTCGACGCTGGCACCGCTCGAAAGTTGGTAGGTCTCACCATATATGTAGCCTTCTAGGTCAGTGCCGGCAGGGCGATTCTGAAAAAGCGTGTCATTATAGGCTGAATAATCTGCGGCAAGCCCTGCTTTAATTTCTTCATCAGTATAGCCTGCTCGTTTTAGTGCCGAGGTGACATCGAGCTTCTTTGATGGATCTTTATCAGTGTTATCGACGAGCGTTGCTCCCGGGTACAGTGTCACATTGAAAGTATCAACGTTGCCTTTTGTAAGGTGCTCAACGATTTCTGGTGTTGATTCAGACTGCGAAAGTCGATACGAACCCGCCTGAAGGCTATTTTGCACGCCATTTAACCGAGTGTACCAAAGAAATGCGTCGGCACTTCGGATAAGCTCTTTCTCTTCGAGGGTGGTTGCGATAGCGGTTGGTGTACTACCCGATTCGATAACGACGAGTTCTTTATTTTCATTGGCACTATCAACCGGCGATAGCTGCACTGAATACCAGGTGAAAAGTGCCGCAATAGCAAGGCCAATCGCAACAACGATACCAATAATGGTGCTAATAATGAACTTCTTTTTAGACTTCTTCGGCGGCTTTGCATTTAAACCCGCTACTTCCTCGAGGGGTTGCGGAGTATGAGGCGCCACTGAAGGCTGCGATGCAGGCTGCGTAGTCGGCTGCGTCGTTTCTTGCAGATTCACGGGCGAGTTTACAGGAACGCTCGCTGGAGCGCCCTCAGCAGTATCCAGTTTATTTACCGGCTTACGACGAAATTCATCCATAATGTGCCTCTACGTAGTCCTGGAGGATGATTGCCGCCGCCTGAGCATCAATATCACCTTTTGAATAAGGACGGTTATGCGCCTTCAGTTGTTGCTCGGCGAGAACACTCGTGAGTGATTCGTCTTGAAATTCAATTTTTACATCGAGATCTTCGAGCTTTTTAACAAACTCCTCAACAAAGGCGGTTTGCGCCGTCGCTTCACCTTGCTGATTGCGAGGGTACCCAACAACAATGATGCTAGCCTTTTCTTTTATCACAATCTCACTAATAGCTTGAATTTCCGCACCATCAACCTCTACAGTTACAAATGGCACCGCAATACGAATCCCCGTATCAGCAACTGCCACGCCAATGCGCTTTTCGCCCACATCAAGGCAAATCAGCGTCGTACTACTCATCTTCTACTTTAAATTCAATGGTTATCTTATCGGTATTGTTCGGAACAGTTCGGACCCAGAAGTATGAGAATTGGACATCGACGCCTTGAATACCTTCTTGCGCCTCAAGAGTTTGCTGTACTTCGCCGTACTTCTTACCCTTCACCTGTTCCTTGATTTCTTCTTCGTTTATCTTTGGACCGACACTTCCATCTGCGTTCACTGTTGCGGTCATCGTCCCGTCATCAGTTTTTTGGTAGTTACTGAGCGTTGCACTGTCGATACCCGTGTCATACACCTTCTGGGTATTTTGATCGATCTTAGAATTTAACGACGCCTTTAAGTATGTGTCGAGTTCCGCCTTTGGTACGGCTTGAATTGAGTAGGTCGTCGCAATTGTTAGGGTTGCTTTGCCATCTGTCGCTTCTTGATCAACAGCAGGTGCAGAAACCGCATCGGCACGCGTTACCGTAAAGCTACTGTCAATAACGACCTCACCGTTGGTAAACTTCTTTACGAGCTCTGCCTTTTCTTCATCGGTAGATTGTCCAATAAGTTGACCTTGTGCTCGTTCGACGTCTTCGGCGGAAACAACCTTCACTACCTTTGAAGTACCACCTGAAGGTGATTCAGTGAAGTTTGCATTTACATTAGACGGTGCACCGCGAAGTGAACCAGTCGCCCCGTTATATTGGGTACCGCTCGCTCCAGCCGTAACTGAGGTTGTACCTGAAGCACTTGAACCGCCTTGGTAAGTCAGTGTGACCGCTTCATCGGTAACGTAGACCAGACCACCTGTTGAAGTAAGTTGTGTACCTGCAGGAATCGTGCCGAGTCCAGCAAATGAACTTGTAGAGAATCGCACGGTTCCGGTCGCTTTTTCACCGAGGTCTTTTTCACCAGTGGCATCAAACTCTACCGTTTCGTCTTTCTTGAGCTCTTGAGATACCGAACTTACCACCCCTTGGTCGTAATTCGTTGCTTCAGTACCACCAAGCTTCACGCTTGCACTCACCGCTTGTGGTGTCGTGCTTGCCGTAATAACAATCGTTGCAGCGGGCGCAAAGACAAACATCCAAATGAGAAGCCCGATAAGTGCAATACCACCAAGAATACCGAAGAAGAGCTTCTTTCGGAATGAATCGAAGTTTGGAATCTTTGGACGATTCTTCGCAGCTTTAGGTGCAGTTTTTGCCGCAACCGCAGCAGTTGCGAACTTCTCGCCGTCAATATCGAGGTCAGTCGTGTCGATCGTTTCGTTACGCGTTGCCTTTGCACCAACCGCTACACCAGCAGCGCCTGCGGCGGCTTTACCCTTCACGCTATTTGCGTGGTCACCAACAGGAAGCTCAGAGCCATCAATAATGTCATCGTCATCATCAACCACGATTGCAGGGATTTCAGCCAGCTCTGGCTTACTTTGGAGGTTCTTTGCAACAGGAATTTTGGCATTGGCAGCCAATGCAACGAGTGCAGCGTTTCCGGTAATCAAAACGAGTTGCTTTTTATCAGATTTCGCCATGCGCTCGAGAAGGCGCAAATTTACCGCACTCTGAAGAGCCCCAGCGCGCTTAGGTGGGACAAGTGCGACGATTTTTTCCTTGGCCTTTTTTATTTTGCCAATAATGGCGGTAACGTCGTCGTCGACATCGATGTAGATAACGTCTTTATTCATGCTTAGATTTTGAGGAGTCGATTAAATTTTTCCTTTAATGAATCTCCCTCACCACTCCCTACTAGTGTATCATATCCGACCCTGAGCAGACCCATTGCGGTTATGAATGTATGGTCATTTACATCACCGGTTGCATCAGTCACACCAAGCACTTCACTTGGGTTGATATGCTGAACGGTTGGCTTACGAGTAAACGGAAGCTCTTTGTGCCACGAAGCGCCTTCTAGGGTTGTAACGAGCTTTTCAAGGCTCGAACCACCGCCACACAGCAGAATACGGTTTGGTAAGTGGTCGACTGAGTCAAATTCGCTCAGCGCAAGTTCAACACCGGCAATCCAGACTTCAAGGGTCTTGTCGATTGCTTCATTCACTTCCTTTTTCACGGTTGGCTTAATTTGCTCGTGGCCAATGTTTACCTTGAGCTTTTCGGCATCCTTGTATGGAAGGTTCATATCACTGGCAATGGTTTGGGTAAAGCTCCGTCCACCAATGCCAAACATCTTTGTGCCTTCAACACCACCATCGTTTACAACGGCAATGTCCGTCGTACCGCCACCAACGTCGGCCAAGATGGCAGTGAAGTTACTGTTTCCATCGTTTCCAAGCACACTACGACTTACTGCAAATGGCTCGGCAGCAACCGCGAGAAGTTCGAGTGAAAGCTCCTGCGCAACGCGCTCGAGCGCCCCAATGTGCACCATTGGCGCAAATGCCGTGTAAATTTGGACGGCTACGTCGCGGCCCTGGAAGCCAATTGGGTTACTGACCTTATAGCCGTCAATGTGAATACCAACAAGCGCACTGTTCACCAGCTTGACTTCAACTTCATCATTACCAGTTTCGAGGGCGATCTGCTTTTGCGCCTTTGCCTGTGCACGCTCTTGCACCTTCTCGATAATGAATTCCATTTCAGAATCGTCGAGTGGGCGATCTGGTTGCGGACGGCGATACCGAATAGTATCAGTGACACCCTTTACAAGTTCACCGGCAATACCAATCACTACGCGCTTTGCCTGTAGGCCCGCTTGTTCTTCTGCCTGGGCGAGCGCTTCTTCACAGTTGCGTACAACCCCGGCAATATCAGCAATTGCACCAGAGTGCATGTCGCTCACGTCCTGACGGCACCGCCCAACGCCAACAATCTGTAGCTCCTCACCATCAAGGTGAGCAATCAAGGCCTTTACAAATTCCGTACCAATGTCGAGCGCAACGACATATTCTTCGTCCGCACCCTTGTTAATCTTTTTCAATTTTCCTAATACCATAATTGAAATCCATTATACAGTAATCGAGCTTATGGTCGAAATCTATTGAGTTTTTTACAGTTTTGTGGTATAATAATAAAATTATGACACAGACGTCTCCTAATTCAGGTGAGTATGCATCGTCTACCGAATTCTTGAAAGAATACGGGAACCTTATTATTGATGCCTCGAATTTAATCGAAAAACTAGGTTCAACCGTAACTCCAACTGCCGAGAGCCACATATTTAGCCTCGAGCGAATCGAAAATCCCATTAAAGTTCCTACTCCCATTGCCGAGGCAATTGGCGAGGTAAACGCCGCGAGTATTGCATACGATACGAGTCCAGAAGTATCCAGTATTACTGTCGAGCTTTTTGGAGCAGAAAAATCATACCGTATTAGCCGTAGTACGCAAACTCAAACGCCCGAAGACACTGTGATCGACATCAAACCGGTCGACGTTTACACCGCGGCACTTTTCACTACTTCAGCATACGAAAAGAAGCCTTACATCGATGAGCCCGGCGAAACGTTTGAAAAAAGAATTCATAATATTCCAGGTGTCGACAATGCGGACTTCGTGCGTCTACTCCTTGATATTGCACGACCAAATGCAACCGTTGAATCGTCGGACGCAATCACAAAGCAACTCGCAGAGACTAATCCGTTCTCGGAGGAGATATATCGACTATTTATCGATTCTTCAAGCATTAATGCGCATTCGGCTCAGTCTTTCACCGAATATAACTTTGTAGCAGACGACAC
>CAZMJB010000033.1:0-9638 GCA_964566735.1 uncultured Candidatus Saccharibacteria bacterium | reverse complement strand
AACTACCTGCAAGTGAGGACGCAGACGATTATGCATATTACGCTCAAAAGAATGTTTTGATGCTGCTTTATATATTAGATTTACCAGAAGAGAAGCAGTCAATCGATGAGCTAATTTCCCAGCTGCGCGGATACAACTACAAGTTAATAAACAGAATAGTAGGAAAAAGTGATTTCAAGTCTGATTCTGTGCCGTATGAACTTGCAACACTCCTGCCGCAAAAAAACATTGAAGCTTTTAGGCACTTCTTCCTTACCAGAAAGCATACAACCGGCGGTATTCCAATTGATAAATTCCAGATGAATCATACTGAGGTAGGAAGTTTTGTTATACCGATTTCCATTGCGGTCGAAGAAGACCCGAATGCAACTCTTATGCCCGTGAGAAGTGAAACAAATGCTGTCCTACACGAATATTTGAAGATGGTCGATACGCTTGTAAATATAGTACCAAGCGACCCTGTAAAGTATGCGGAGAAAGTAGTCAGTAAAAATATCGATTCTAAAATTGTTAAAGACTTTCTTGGCAAGAATGGTAGTATCGCTAAAGCCACCGAAAAATATAGTAAAGCCGTAGAAGGTATAACAATTAGTAGCTCTGGCAGTCCATTACTCGATTTTGGTCTTGATAAAAAAGACAAAGAGTTCAAGGTTGTTAATCTGAAAAATATTACCCCAATAGAAGATGAATATATTAAAGAAATTGAAAAGCTTGAGATAAAAGCAGATGATAATCGTGTTGAGGAATATCAGGCTGAAATTGATGTAGTAGTCGATAATATTGACCGAAGCGGGAACGTTAAATTCACGGAAACAGCGATTAATGGTAAAGCCATAAAAAAGCCTTTCAAGGCACTCAGCAGTGAGCTGAGTAAAGCAAGGCTAGACCAATTTGCAGAATATTTTAAAAATGATGGCGCAGCAATAGTTATCGGTGATATTTCGAAGACAACTGGTCGGATGGGAAAAGTTATTATTGATACTGTAGGCCCGGAACGAAATGCTAATATATTTGAGATTGAGCAATAGTGTGCGTGCGGTTCTATTTACCCGTGTAACTCCCTAATCTCATTGAAAAGAATGTTTACTGGTATAGGTATCATCTAATACGGCTCTCCAGCGTCTTATTTCACCCCATATATCGTGTAAACTCGTACCCCTATCCTGCACCAAAGAAAAGACCGGCCTTAACGACCGGTTCTTTCTTTGGTCTGAGACTGTGCCTTTAGCCCTGGACCTCTTCAAGAAGAAAAGAGTCCAGGCAGCCCAACGCGCTAAGAGCGCGCTGGGGTTAGAGTCCCTGTACCCGCACGCGAGACAGCGTTAAGTAGATATGGTATTGGTTTAAAAGATATTCTAGAATCGAAGTATGGAAAAAAATCAAAGTGTCGGTAATCTTGAGCGAAAACTCAGTATGCTAAGGCGTCAGTTGACTTTATGTTTAGAAAATTTTCACGACCCTCTGTCTTTTGTGACTCAAGTAGACTCAATGATTCAATCATTGCGTAACTTTACTTTTGCGGTTCAAGCAAATAAAGACAACATACCAAATTTCGAGAAGTGGTACATAGTTTGGCAGAATTTTATGAAGCAAGACGAATACTTGAAATGGCTTCACAACATGCGTACCGATGTTGTTCATAAAGATGTATTGACGACAGAGAGTCACGCCGTGCTAACTCATCATGTCGATCATCTAATTTCAGCCAATACGGTGCATTTTGATGTTATGACACCAACTAAAGAGATGATTGATAGGGGTGTAAAAGCAGCTGAGACTAACCCCGAGCTTAGGCATTCAACAGGAATTATTGATAGGTACTATTTATTTAGCATGAACGAAAAGCCGGTCGATACCGTTCACGTGCTTATGGCGGCATTAGACTTTATGGAAAGGCTATATATCGATTTGTTACGTTACTTAAGTGAAGGAACTGTAAAAGAAATTACATCGCCCCCACTTAGTGAGTTTGCCTACGAATCACCGGAAGCGCTCACCGTAAGATTCAAACTGAAGGACGGCTCTATTCTCAACGAGAGGGTTATAAGATTTAACCGTGATGAAAATATCGAAGCAATTGCTGAGGAGAGGTACGGTAAATTTAAACTTAAACACAATCTAAAGAGTAAGAGTTACAAAGAATATACACGAGGTCAGTTTGAAATTGCTGAAAAGATTTTTAACAATGATGGATTCCATATTCCGATGATGCAAGTACACAATAAAAAGGGCTGGTCTATGGTAAGTCCGGTGTTTAAAGATAGGGCTGAAAAGATATATTTTTTTAAGGGACTTGCCGAGAGGGTAAAATCTCAGAAAATCGATAAGATTCTTTTTACTACCGAGGCGTGGACCTACGGTGATTTAAACAAAGGCTTGAAGCATATTACTGCCGGTAAGGAGATAAAAACGTTACGGAATAAGGGTGAGGTTCTTGAAACATATTACATAGATAGCAAGGGCAGGTTCTTCGTTATATCTGCTCCGATTTTGAGGACACCCGAGGATGTGAAGGTAGGCGTTAAAGAAGAGCGCAGTGAAAATTATGAAAGTATGCCTATATTCGCGGGTATATTTCAAGCGTGGGGATTGCTAGCTGACAGCGGGGATAATGACTAAACTTAAGATAAATTAGAGAGGATGTCCGCGACAGCATCCTCTCTCTGAATCGTTAAGCCAAATTTATTAAATTTCAGGCTACTGGTTACGTGCTACATACGAAACACAAGCACCCTGATTTTTAAACATTGCTCCAAAGTTCATCCACCCATCCTTCTTACATTGGTCTTTTGAAGTTGGGGTGGTAGGCGTGACGGTTCCAGGCTCAAAGTCCCAGAACTCTTGAACCTCTGAACTGCCCACTGCTGGTACATCAGCAAAGCCCGTAAAGCTACTCCACCCACTTCCCGCTTTAAGAATAAGTGGGGTGCCGAATCCAGTATTAAAGCCAATGGTAGGGTAGAGGCTTAGTATTTCGCTGTATGAACATGGGTCCGCTTGCGGACATGGGTTTGTCCCGTGCTTCGCAGTAAGCGAGCTTGACCACGTCATCCACCACTGCGCCGTCGGCTTGTTCGTTAACCACGTTTGCCATATGCCATCGGTAAGTGGATTTCCGTAGAAATCAGTATTGTTCTGGTAAGGCTCAAACACAAGACGCCCCTGCCACGTAGTGTCCGTATCGGTGACATCGGTGTCCACTCCGATCTGCAGTGAGACGGCCTTTGTGTTATCAACCTGCTGCCACGTAGCGTAATTAAGGGCAGGTAAGTCGGCGAGACGGTTGCTCGCAAATGTGTGCTTGTAGAGTCCTAGCTCTACGTATGAAGACGAGTCGTTAACGGTAAACTCAGCACTCCCCGCACTATTGTAAGGTTTGCTTGTCGTTGGTTCGGCAGAAGCACTTCCGACCGTTTCAACGTACCAGCCCGCAGGCCCCGTCGCTACTTCACTTATTGGCCGAATATCCGATGGATACACGGTATGGGCGGTCACTGTGATAGCTTTGGCTATCGATGTAAACGCCAGTGCAGCAGCAAAGACCGAAATAATTGCTACCGCCAGCAAAGCTGTTAATTTTTTGCTATTCGGTTTTGTTAACCCCCCAAGAATACTAGTGGAAGTTTTGTAATTCACCCTACACCTCCTTTATGACTTAACCCTCTTATTATACTCCCGTAAAAGATTCGCTACCAAGCGAGAATAGGTTGATTAATTTAAACCAAACAGAGTATACTTAAGGGGTATGGGATATGATGAGGCCAAGCTCGAAGCGGCATTTGAAGACACGCGTGACTTGTTTGTCGCGTTCGGTGATCGTTATCGGCAAGAGATAATCATGGCGCTTGGTAAAAGCCAGACCATGACCGTCAAAGAACTTGCCGAGCACATTCAATTGTCGCGCCCCGCTACGTCGCATCATATTAAAATCCTTAAGCAAGCCGGATTACTTGGCGAGCGAAAAGAAGGTGTTCGGACATACTATTATCCAACGCTGACCGAAGGGTTTACAAAAGTGAAACAACTAATTGAAGCCGCAGATGGCTGGATAGGGAAATAGGGAATGGCGGATAAGTTGCAAAAACTTGGTGAGCTGATGTTCAAGCTGAAATGGTGGGTACTTGGCTTTTGGGTTATTGTTATGGCCGTGCTTGCTGTTGTTGCGACGCAGGTTGGTTTTAATACCACGAGTGAAATTTCTATCCCCGGCACGAAGGCTCAGCAAACCTTAACTCGTTTTAACGAGCTATTCCCTGATACCGGGGCTCAATCGGCTAAAGTAGTCATTGAAGTGCCCGAGGATAGAACGATCGATGAGTATAAGTCTGAAATCGATCAACTAGCCGCAGCAATTACTTCAGTTGATGGGGTAACAAACGCCATTACGCCGTCTGTGAATACAGCGGCCATTTCGGAAGACGGTACCATCGGGTTTATTACTGTCCAGATGAAAGGTGAAGGTGATAGCGGACGCTTAAGTGACGCGACGATTGCTGGAGTTCAGCAGAAGGTTGATGATGCATCTATGGACGGCGCAACGATAGTTGCGGGTGGTGACCTCGTAAAGCAAGAACTCGGCGAAATTCTTGGTATCGCTGAAATTGCAGGGCTTATCATTGCACTTGTGGTGCTCCTCGTGACCCTAGGGAGCCTTATTGCGGCAGGAATGCCACTCGTAACGGCACTTGTTGCGGTGGGCGTGAGTATGCTCGGGCTTTTTTCGCTCAGCCAGACAATAGATCTTTCGAACACTGCGCCAGTTCTTGCGGTGATGCTTGGACTTGCAGTGGGTATCGACTACTCACTCTTTATTATTAACCGCTACCGAACATATGTTATTGATGGATACGAAACTAAGACGGCTTCGGGTCGAGCAATTGCAACAGCCGGTAGTGCGGTGATCTTTGCGGCTGCAACAGTTGTGATTGCGCTCGCGGCGCTCACCGTTGTGCAGATTCCTTTCATGACCGTTATGGGTCTTGCCGCTGCGGCAACTGTGGCAATTGCAGCACTTGTTGCTATTACCCTTATTCCAGCACTTCTTGGCATTTTCGGACTTCACATCTTTAGCCGCAAGTCACAAAAAGCAATTTTTGAGCAACGTAAAAAGGGCATTGTTCACCATGAAGAGGTAAGTCATAAAACCATTTGGTATAGGCTCGGTGAAAAGATTGTAAAGTATCGAAAGACAAGCCTTCTTGCAGCACTCGCGGTCGTTGCAATATTGGCATGGCCAATGGCGCAATTGCAACTTGGCCTGCCAACTGACGAAGTGGCCGCACCGGGTACATCGCAGCGCCAGTCGTACGAGCTCCTTGCTAAAGGGTTTGGTCCTGGCTACAATGGGCCCCTCTTGCTTGTCGTCGAAGGGGTGTCACCTGTTTCAGAGGGCGACAGAGCTGCGGCACAGCAGTTTATCGCCGGTGAGGCTCAGAAGCAACTTGCCACTAAGGCGCAAGAGCTTGGTATTACTCCCGAGCAACTTCAGATGTCTGTAACCCCAGAGCAACAAGCGCAGGCACAGGCTGCAATGCAAACTCAAATCGAGCAGTATGCATCACTCTATCAGCTTCAGCAAATTGCCAACCGGGTTGCCGAAGTTGAAGGTGTGGATGCTGCGCAAGCGGCTCTCGTTACAGAAGATGGTACAAAGGGTGTGATTCAAGTTACTCCAACCACCGGCCCTTCAGACGAAGAAACGAAAGAGTTAGTAGGGTACTTCCGAAATGATGAAAATCTCGAAGCACTCTCGAATGGCCAGGACCTCACCTTTGGTGTCACTGGCACGACAGCGATTCAGATTGATATCAACAAGAAGCTTGCAGATGCAATGCCGGTGTATCTTGCGGTTGTTGTCGGACTTTCCTTCATCATTTTGATGATCGCCTTTAGGTCGGTGCTGATTCCGGTGAAAGCAACCCTCGGATTCCTACTGTCTGTGGCGGCAATGTTCGGTGCGCTTGTAGCGGTCTTCCAATGGGGATGGCTCGGCATTACCGATGCCCCAGCGCCAATTGTGAGTTTCATTCCAATTATCGCGATCGGTATCTTGTTCGGACTTGCCATGGACTACGAGTTCTTCCTTGTTTCCGGTATGCAGGAGGCCTTCCATTACACCAAAAACGCCAAGCGTGCTGTTGTTGATGGCTTTGCAATTGGTAGCCGCGTTGTTGTAGCCGCCGCTCTTATTATGGTATCGGTCTTCGCTGGGTTTATAGGCAATCACGACTCGACAATTCAGTCGGTTGGGTTTGCGTTGGCGCTCGGGGTCTTTATTGATGCGTTTATTGTGAGGCTCATTATTGTACCGGTTGCGATGTCATACATGGGCAAGGCTGCCTGGTGGCTTCCAAAATGGCTTGATAAAATTTTGCCGCATGTCTCTATCGAGGGGAAGAAGTAGTCATTTCTTCGCCCATGTACTCTGCGTAGGTATTGACTGCATGTTCGGTTCGCTCTGCACTCACCATTTCAATCAGTTCTGGTGCAGCTGTTATGAGGCTTTCGCGGACACCCTCAGTGTTAAATTGGTAGCTCGTATGAGGAGAATTTTCAACGTGCAAAATAGAGCAGTTAAGGTCGGCGGTTTTTGCGTACGCGCAAATATTTTCAGATGATTCAACGACCTTAACAACCGTGTCGTCATCTGGATCAGCGGGGCGAAGGTAAATAATTGTTGGCATTAGCTTATCACCACGGTGACTGCCAATATTCCTGAGCGCTTCTTCGATATTTGCGTCGGTAATGGCGAGTGCTTGATCGACGAGTAGCCACATACCCGGACGTCGCTTCTCTTGGACTTGTTCGAGGGTGTCGAAACTTGTCTCAATAAACTTTTCAAGATTGAAGTCTCCATCAGGTAGGAACCGGTCGCTTTCAATTGTCATTGTTCCAACAAACCGAGCTCCTGTTGAGTATTTTGCCCCTTCGATTTTTAAGAAATCGAGCATTGTGTAGAGGTCGTTTTTTGTTGTCGGTTTAAGACCTTCCGTGCCATCGGGGGTTTGGTTTTTTACAATGATATTAATACCGAGATCTGAGTGAGCGGTTATTTCATCGGCCGTTTCAGTTTCAATGATGCCACCGACACTATTACCCAAAAGGTTTATGCTCCTGATGCCATTGCCAGAAGCATGGTCAATGATTTGTCGAGCAAGCTCCTTCGCATCGAGTGGGGCATTCCCGTAATCCATTGATTGCACCGATCCACCAAAGACACTCTGTACAGCGCTTCCCAGTTTCGAAGCAGGTACGTCGCCGTTGCGCGTGTCAAAACCAGCAAATGTATACGTTGCTGAATCGGGTATTGTGTAAATACCCTCGGCTTCAGGAAGGATTTCTTTTATTTGAGGAAGAGATGTAGCCGCTAGTTCTTCGTTTGCGTGAACATCTGTCCAGTATAGATGCACAGGGGTCGTTACTGTGAATGCACTGGCAGTCAGCGCTATTGTGGTTTTTCCAAATCGACGAGAGCGACGAATAAGTTGTTTTTGGGTTTTTTTATCAAGGCTATCGAACTCGCTCGTCTCACTTGGGGCAGTCTCATGTGTTTTTTCCGGTGGGCGGCGAGGACGGTCGAACATCTGCCTCTATTATACGCCTATGGCGCAAGAGGTGGCGTTGTGAAATTATCCGTTGTACGTGCCGAGGGTGACCGTTGTGGTTTGCTCTTTCCCGTCACGAAGGTAGGTGATGGTAAGTTTGTCGCCTGGACGGTATTCCCCTAGGACGCTCGAAAGGCTTCCGTCGGTACCAATGGTGTCGTCGTTGATCTTGGTGATAATGTCGCCATCCCTAAGGCCAGCTTGAGCCGCCGGACTATTTGGTTGAACCGGATTAGCAGAACCGGATGCATGTACGTAGGCGCCGTTATTCACATCGAGTTCGTACTCACGGGCAACGTCTGGTGTAATCGTAATGTAGTTTACACCGAGGTAAGCGCGGGTTACTTTTCCGGTTTCAAGAACACCCGCAAGAATACCTTTGGTTGCATTTACCGGGATGGCAAATCCAATGCCGTTGGCATCTTCAACGATTGCGGTATTAATACCAATAACCTGTCCGGCCATGTTTACCAGTGGCCCACCCGAGTTTCCCGGGTTAATTGACGCATCGGTTTGAATAAGGTCAGTGAGTGACTCGGTGTCACCACTGCCTGTTGCGGCGGTAATTGGGCGTCCGGTTCCTGAAATAATGCCGCTTGTTACGGTATTGCTGTACTGGCCAAGCGCGTTACCGATGGCAACGACTTGCTGCCCCGTTCGGATGGTTGAGCTGTTTCCAATTGCGGCGGGAGTGAATTCGTTGTCTGCGCGAATTTTAAGGAACGCGATGTCGTTGAGCGGGTCGCGGCCAATAATACGGACATCTTCATACAGTGTGCCTTCGCTATCCACGACAGATACTGACGTCGCACTTTCAAGGACGTGGTTGTTTGTCATAACGTAGCCGTCTTTACTCACAATAATGCCCGTGCCGGCAGCTTGGCTTGAGCCAAAGTAAGAGCTCGAAGAACGAGTTTCTGTGACAATCGAGACGACGCTTGGGCCGACTTTTTCTGCTACTGAAGCAATTGAGCTTTCCTCGGCGGTGACGGTCTCATTGCCATCAACGGTAGTGCTGAGTGAAGGGGTGGCGTTTGGTCCAAGGGTGCGCATTACAAGTACGCCACCTACAATACCGGCCGCCAGAAGAATAATGGCGCCAAATACTGAGACTAGTGTAATAACAAGCGGTTTGCTCGATTTCTTCGGTGGGGCTGCTGCTGGCTTTTGCTCGGGGGTGACGGGTTCTGGGTTGACAGCAGGTGACGTGTTTGGCGTTTCGTTTTGTGGTGTTTCAGGTGTTTGGTCGGACATGAAGATCCCCTTTAATAGGTAATATTTATAAAACTATACCTACTAATATCATGCTTTTGCATAGAATTTGCTGAGAATTCGGTAGCTTTTTGTTATAAAAGCGAGTGATGCCACGATAAGCATAATAAGTCCCGAGGCCAGGAAGATAAGCGCGATGCCACGAGCGTCACCCGTACCAAGCAGCCAGCTCCATTGGGTCTGACCTTCAGCTGATTTCATGTATGGGATAATCCAAAATTCTGCAATCGGGCCAATGGCAAGTGCAGTTACTGGCGCTGCTGCTGTCTCAACGGCCATAGCAAATCCGAAAACACGCCCTTGGCGCTTAAGGGGTACAACGCGTTGAATAATGGTTTGCTCGGTAGCTTCAATAATTGGAATGAGACACATGTAGAGGAAAATACCCACGACGTAGAGGATCCAGAACTCGCGAATCGTAAACAGAATACCGATCGTTGCCATGACGATGTTTGCAATAAGGAGCGTTTGCAGCGGCTTTTTGCCAAGGCCTTTCTTGGCGATAATGAGTCCACCAACAATAAATCCAACACTGGTGATACCGAGTACGATACCCCAAACTTCAACCGGGAAGAGGGTAAGGCCGTACGGGTCCATGAGGGCCATGTACGTTCCACCGATGAAGTTGTTGAATGTCGAGAAGAGGATTAGGGCAAGAAGACCTGGAACGGCATGAATTGCAGCCAGACTTCCTTTGACGTCGATTTTCTTATTCGCAAGTTCAGGGTCGTGAACGATTTTTTCTTCGGGAATATCAACGAA
>CAZMJB010000032.1:0-10654 GCA_964566735.1 uncultured Candidatus Saccharibacteria bacterium | reverse complement strand
TTCCGTACGCTTAAGGACGAAGTAATTGCCGGTGGTCTTGTGACGAGCGGTAAGATTACCCCTGGGCTTTTGGTACGCATGAAGCGCGGCAAGGGCGAGAACGCCGAAGTACTTGGTGAAGCTGAAATCACCAACCTCCAACGCGAAAAAATTGCAGCCAAAGAGGTGTTTGAAGGTGATATGTGTGGACTTAACCTCAAGACAACTAAAAAGACGCTTCTTGAAATTGGCGACACTCTCGAATTCTTTACTCGTGAAGTTGTTGAGCGTCACCTGTAAATATTCTTATTAACAGAGATGTAAAAAGCTTGTGGTAACACGGGCTTTTTGCTATATTGAAGGCAAACGATTTTTCA
Organism: uncultured Candidatus Saccharibacteria bacterium; assembly: GCA_964566735.1. Taxonomy (GTDB): domain Bacteria; phylum Patescibacteriota; class Saccharimonadia; order Saccharimonadales; family Saccharimonadaceae; genus Microsaccharimonas. The sequence goes on along the minus strand of CAZMJB010000032.1, from coordinate 10,298 downwards.
AAAATAAAAAAGAAATTACAGAGGTAGCTATGGATCAGCTCGACACCTTCATACAGGATATCATTGAGGCAAAGCAGCTTACGGGTCTTACCGACGAGGCTCGAGGCGGTCTTGTTGAAGAAATGCGCGAGCGTTTGCTTGATATGATTAACCGTGCACTTATTGAAGCGCTTCCAGAGGAAAAGGTAGTGGAATTCTCACAACTGCTTGACCAAGAGACGGTTTCCGACGAGCAGGTACAGCAATTCATTGCTGAAAGCGGCGTCGATGTTGAAAAAGTCACCGCTAAGACGATGCTTGCATTTCGCACCCTTTATTTACAGTCACCAAGTGAGCGGGCAGAGGAATAACACTTGTGAATGGAGAGACGCCGACTCCAACTTCTGAACAGCCACTAAAAGTGGTGATTGTTGACCAGTCGCGCGACGCTCAAGATGAAGCCCGCGATGTCGCTGACGCTCGTTTGGACCAAGAGCTCGGCGAAGGCGGTCGCTTCAAACAGTTTGTGAACGGTATTTGGAAAGGTAATATCGCCAAAGAATATTACCGTCAGAAATACATTCATCAAGAACTTGATTCGATTAAAGATACAAACGACGTCTTGTCGGCGAGTCCTGCCAATCGCCGCACACAGGCTATCGAGACAACCATTGCTCGATTCCAAAGCGAATATGATGAACTTATTCACGCCGATGCTGGTGAGCGTCGGGAGGTGCAGGGCGATGACGCGATGCTCGCAACAGGTATTAAGCGATTGGTGCACGATTTTGCGGCCGGAAACCTTAATGCTGCAACACTCCAGGAAGAGCGCACCCGCCTCTTAAATCAATACCGCGAAGAAAAAGGCACTGAAGCGGCGGGCAGGGGCCTCGTTACCGTTGATAACATCCTGGAAATTGCCCAGGCGGTTTCGGGTGCAGTAGAGCACGGCGAGAGCCTTGAAAGTGCAGTGAGTCGCCTTCAAGTGATTACGGGTGAGGCACGCAACGGTGCTCGTACCGAGGCACAGTACAATGCGGTGGATTCGGTCATTGATAAGTTATCGAAGCATAAGATTACGACAATTGTGACACCAGGTACCTTGGCGGTAGGTGTTGCAGCGGCAGCATCAATCGCGCGCGTTGGAAGCCAGAGTGTTGTTGGTGCAGTGACCAAGACGCTGATTCCGGGTGCGGTGGCGGGTCTTTGGGCTGGGCTGCGCGAAAACAAGCGGGTAAAAGACGAACGCGCACAACACGCTCGTGAAATGGCAGTGGGCGGACACTTCCAAGAGGGTGACAAGCGCCGAGTTGAAATGGAAGAGACTCGCTACGAATCAATCGCGGCAATTAATCTGATTGAGCATCTCCAGTCGACCGGAGACAAAGAGCGTATTCGCGACGGGGGCGAAGAGGCCCTTCAGGCAGCACTTGATGCCCTTGCGGCGGTGCAGGCACGTATTCAGCTGTCGGATACAAAAAATGTAGACCTTATTAATTATTCAGGCAAGTCAGATGTAGGTGAAGAGCGTATGATGCTCGACCTTGCTCGTGTTGAATCGAGGCAGTCAGTCGAAGAGAGTATGAGCGATGAGCTTCGCACCGCACTGAGCCTTTCGGAGTCGCGCACTTTAAAGCACGTCATTCAAGAGCGGGCTGATCTTATTGCCGAAGCACTGACGGGTGAAATGACAGATAAAGACGCCGCATTTGCGAAGTTGAAGCGTCGACGCGTTGCTACCGCGGCTGCAGTCGGCGTAGCAACGGGCATCGCTGGCGGACTGATTGTTCAAGAAGCCGTTGCCGCATTTGACCCGACTCGGTTTGGGTTAATTGACGCGATTCGTGGCGACGAAGCTATCCCACTGCAAGATGGCCTTGTGCACCAAACAATACTCGAGGGTATTGCGCGAGGCGGCGAAACAACGGTCCATACCGACGCATCGTCAACCTATGCGTCCTACGAAACGGCGACAAACGGTTCAATTGAGCTCAGTGATGACCACACACTCGTAATAAACGAAGATGGAACAATCGACTTTAAAGATGGTAATGGCGAATTGTCTGTTGAGGGTCTTGTTGTTGATGAAAACGGAACCTTCGACCAAGCCTCACTTGATAAGCTTGAAGCTGCGGGTATGGTGGTTGAAGACGCTTCATTCGACGAGGAAGTCGTCAGTAGCGTCACGCAAACGGTATCGACCGAACAGTACATCCAAAATCACGCCGATGCAACGACGCAGGTGACACGCGACTTTTGGTACGGTAATGACACGCCGGGTATTTATGATCAAAATGAGCTTCGTGTGTATCGTGGAGGCAGTGAAGCTGCACCAGGAATTATTGACGGCGGCTACCAATACACTGTTGCCGGTATGCACCCTGATGGTTCATGGCAAGGTGGTGAAAGTGTCGACTGGAACCAAGCGGCAGCAAGCGGTAACCTTTTCGTAGCTGTTTCTGGAACCTACGATAGCCAAGGCAATCCATTTATGATTCCAATTGGTCCTGACGGCGCAGTTAATATTCCGGCAGACAGTCCGGCGGGCCAATTCTTTGCAAATGAAAACAACTCGGTTGCCTTTAATGGTGCCTACATGGAAATCGTCCAAACGGCTGGCGTTGATGCTGACGGCACGGTCCATATTCGTCCACTTGCAACCCTCGTTGGGGACACAAGCGTCGGTGAAATAAGCGATACGGTTACAACGACGACTATCGAGCACCATGCGAACTACGTCATTACAACGAACGGGTTTGATACCGTGCAAGAGAACTTCACAGAAATGGCGCCTATTACGCCAATTGCTTCGCGTCGTTCTATGGAAGCACTTTCTGAAGAGCGCGTCGAACGGCGCGGGTATTACTATGGCGCCGAGATGACAGAGCGTGAGCGGGTAGAGATTGTTCAAGACTCATCGCCACGTCTTCGCGACAACCCCGATGCAGAACTTAATCCGCAAGAAGAACTCAATTGGTATGAGCGCAAAATTCGTGAGCGCAAAGGAAGTGAGTATGTTGAGAGCCTTGCAGCCTTTGTCGATAATGACCCGGCAATGCGTGCCGTTTCAAATACTACAGAGTCAATCGTGACAATTCCAGTGGCAGCCGCATATGAATCCGATAATATTTACGGAACATTGTCATTGTATGCTCAGCAAGACCCAGAGGGCGTGAGTAAGTCAACTATTTTATTAAATGTAAACTGGCTCGACACGGTTATGGATGACCCAGAAAAGGTTGAGAAGATACAAAAGACTGTCGCAGAAATTGAACGGGCACGCCGGGACTTCCCGAATTTGTCGATTTCGGTGATGCAAAAAGAATATATCGAAGCCGATGTTACAAAAACCGAGGGAATTATCGGGTATGTAACGGATGACCTTGTGAATACGGCACTCTTGGCAGTTCAGCGCAGAATTGAAACGGGTGAGGTAAGCTCGGATCACGACGTGCTCATTGTGCGTGGGGATGCCGACGCAAAGGGGCTTTCGCGTTCTCAACTGAGGAATTATCAGCGAGCTGCAGCGGAAAATAAGAACCTCGATATCGTAAAGGGCGTTACGCGCTTCGGTGTTGAGGACGGGGCAAAGTTCCCCGGCTATGGCATTGTTTCGACATTTATGACGTCGTTCCAAATTCTTGAAACACAGGAAAACACACTTCACACAGGAGGTGCAAACTTTGGTATCCGTGCGTCAACGCTTGCGGCAATTGGTGGACTCGGTGACGTTTCTGAGTATAGCGGCCCTGGTTCTGACGACGTAGCAATCGGACGCCGCGTTGCGGCCGTTCGTAACACTCGTCGGTCTCGATCTCAATCGTACGCAGGGTCAAATACGTACGCCGTTCAGCAATCAAGCACGCCTCCACCGAAGCGTATCAAACTTGTATCCGGGGCTGCAGCCGACACAAGTGGCGACCGCCTTCTTTCTGCGTACCTTGCGGGAGATAACCCTCATAATGTGTGGAATTCAGATAAAGAGGGGAGTTTTGTCGATGGGCCAGGAGGATACCGTTCTCGTACCGCCGATTCTGGGGTGATTGAAGGGGCGCGCTCCGAAGACTTTAATGAAGACTCCGTATACGAATCGCTTGAAACGGTAATGACATTTGAGCTGCGAAGGCACGCCGAGGCACTTAACAGAAAGGCCCTCGCGATTCTATTTGGATCGGCTGCCGGTGCATACACCATTAAGCAGGGCGCGCAGGGCCCTACATTCAAACTTACTGCTGCTGGGCGCAAATTTATAAGAAACCGCGTCGAGCGCGAAACAAATGGTCGCTTTGGTTCATATGGTATGCGTAAGATGCGCCAACTCTATGGTGTGACAAAACCTGGAGCAAAGCGCCAGCCGGCGTCGTCGACGCCTCCGCTTGTGTCGCCACTGAGATAAGGCTACAATAGGGAAAAGGGTAGGGAGTATATGCAAAAAGACCAATTGCTAGAATTAAGAAACAAGATTGTTCAAAGTACGCGTGAACTCGCACTCAAGGGCGAGGGTGCTGCGGCTGATCGCCTCCAAGTGCTTATGGGGCTTGTCCGTGACGGCGACGCCGACCTCGAGACGCTAACACGCGCCTACGAACTCATCCAGTCAATTCAAGGTGACGATAATAAGCTGACGGCACTGCTCGACCTTCTGTACGAAGTCGACGCTAAAATCACTAGTGCCGACGAAGCTCCACAGCAAGCGCACGCCGAAGTGGCACCCGAGCACCAGCAGCATCACGAACAATCTCACGACCAACAATAACAGGAGTAGCCTACATATATGTTTCAACTAGATGACCAATTCCTTCAAGATATCGGCCTCGCTGACTTGCCTGAAGAGCAAAAGAAGCCGTTTCTCCAGCATGTCTACGACCAACTCGAATACCGCGTCGGTGTTCGCCTTAGTGAAGGTATGAGCGATGCGCAGCTTGAGCAATTTGAATCAATTATTGACCGTAAACCAGAGGTCATCGACGCCTGGGTTGCACAGTACGCACCAGACTTCCAAAACGATCAGCTCTACGGCAAGATCCAAGCAGCCAGCGGTCTTCCGGCTGGTGACGCTCGCATTAAGTCAGAGTTTGCCGCGACGAAGTGGCTTGAAGTAAACCGCCCTGACTACCGCGACGTTGTTGCTGGTACCCTCGAAGAGTTGAAGCAAGAGATTTCACAAAACCGCGGCGCGATTCTTGGTTCACAGCAGGCTGAACCGCAACAACCTGAGTCCCAACAGCCTGAACCGCAGCAACCGGGACCTCAAGCGTAAGAATGTAAGGGGGCTACTTTACGTAGCCGTTAAGAAATGCCTGAGCGGTCATTGCCTTACCACTTGGGCCAATCAGTTCATCTACTGAAAGGAAGCGGCCATCGATGCAGGCGAGGTCGAGTGTAGTGGTTTGGGCGTTAGAAACGTGAGCTTTAGTAATCACAATCGGCTGTCCCGCGACAGTCGTTTTTGATTTCGGAAATGCCAGGTAGGCGCGAACGCGGCGCTCAGCTTGCGCGCTAGTGAGCGACTCGGTAGCCAGTTGGCTGTCGTCTTTAGTGAGCAGGGTGCAGTAGGTGGCAACGGAGTTGTCTTGCGGGGTTGGCTGAATAGAACCATCCATAATCGCAGGTAGTACGCTCGTAAGTTGCTGGGCGCCAAGTTCACCAAGCTGTAGTTCAAGCTCTGGGGCGGTTTCGGTGTCATTTAGCGGAACGGTAACTTGTTTATATATAGGACCGGCATCCATGGCTGCAGAAAGCTGCATAATCGTCACACCCGTTTCGGTATCGCCGTTTAAAATAGCCGACTCAACCGGAGACGGACCGCGATAAAGGGGGAGGAGTGACGGGTGTACATTAATAATACCCGGGGTAAAGAGGTCTATGACGGATTGCGGGATGATTTTCCCGTAGCTGACGAGTACGCCAATAGGGTTATCGAGCGCCTTGATATCATCGATAATATCGACCATCTTAAACGGCTGTAAGACGGGAATGTTATGCGCTTCAGCAATCTCTTTTACGATAGATTTACTGAGTTCGCGGCCACGCCCTTTACGGCTGTCCGGCTTAGTAACAACAGCGCCAATAGCAAAGCCTTTCGCAATCAGTTCGCGTAGGCTAATGGCGCTAAATTCATCAGTCCCAAAGAATACGATCGTCTTTGATGTGTGTGTCATAGTCGAGTGGCTCCAGTTCGCCCTTTTCGTCGAGGCGGTAGAATGCTTTTGTATTTTCTTTGATGTGGTCGATGAAGACGATGCCGTTGGTGTGGTCGATTTCGTGTTGAATCACACGGGCGAGGAAGCCGTCGGCTTTAAAGCGCACTTCTTGGCCTTCAACGTTCACGGCGCGAACGCGGATTTTACTGTAACGTGGCACTTTTCCGTAGATGTCTTTTACGCTAAGGCAGCCTTCGTAATCTTCAACAAGAGTACCTTCGTACTTAACGATTTCCGGGTTAATAAGGGCGGTGAAGTCGTTATTTTCTTTATCATCGAAGTCACTGCGTACAATCACAACGCGTTGCAGTGTGTCGATTTGTACGGCTGCAAGCGCAGCGCTAATTTCGTGTGGACGAGACGCCTCCCAGTCGAGGGCAGCATCGGTCATTTCTTTAATCAACGCAAGCGTTGCTTCGTCAATTTCACGAACCTTCTCCGATTTTTCACGGAGATGCTGGTTTGGAAGGGTAATAATATCGTCTTTGGTCATTTGCACCAGTATACCAGAGGTTGTAAGGGGTGGCTAGAGGCCGTAACCGCCACTTGACCAGAGGCCGTAACGATCTTGCGTAGTGCTCCAAGTTCCATCTTGCATTGTAGTGGGTACAAGAGCTTTCTCTGCTGCCGGAAGAGTTGGTTGGCCAAGCCGTATGAGCTTGTAATCTGCCCCGCCCGCAGTTGAGCGATACACATAGCTTTGCATAGAATTTGGCGTGGTAATCGTGAATCGCGGCAAAGAACTAGCATAATCCGGGACAACGCCAGGAATGAATCCGTCCGGGCTACTATGAGAGAAGGACCATGCTGTTGAAATTGGGTAGTGTCCCTTGTCGGCGTAATGCATCTCAATAATCTTTTTCATCGTTGAAAGATCTTGGCTCGTTTTCGAGAACTGAGCACGAGCCTGAATGCCGTTATAGGCAACAATAGTAATCGCTGCCAAAATAGCAATTACTACCACAACAATAAGAAGTTCAACAATAGTAAATCCGCGAGTGCCCACCCTTTTCATATGTTTGTATTTTAGAGGGTTGAAGAGTAAATTGCAAATCCGTTAAAGCAAACTTGAAGGGTCGAGGTCGGCCTGCCAGTGGGTTGGCGGGAGGTGCGAAAGGGCTTGCACGAGTGCATCGCGCTTCGGACTCTTCAGGGTAAGTTGCCAGCGGTAGGTGTCGTGCTGACGTTCATAAAATGCCGGGGTTGGTCCGAGTACTTCGACGCCCTTCGGCAAGGTTCGTCGGAGCTCACCTGCAAGTTGTTTGGCGTTACGAATTGCGGCAGCTTCAGTTTTGTAGACGTCGGTCAGTTGCAACAGGTAACGGAATGGCGGGAAGCCGCCTCGCTGTCGTTCTTTGAGGGCGTATTCATAAAAGCCTTCGTAGTCTTGTTTCAGACCGAATTGAATAACGGGGTGGGTTGGTTGGTACGACTGCACAACAACCGTCGTGTCGCGTTCGTCGCGTCCTACGCGCCCAACAACCTGAGCGAGAAGTTGGAAGGCGCGCTCGGCAGATGCATAGTCGGGGAGTGCCAGACCGCTATCGGCTTGAATGACCCCTACGGTGTGGAGTTTTGGAAGGTCGAGGCCCTTGGCAACAACCTGCGTGCCGATAGCGATATCGATCGTGCCATCGTAAAGCTCTTTATACTTTTCATTAACGGTTTCCGCGGCCGTGTTATCGCCGTCGAAGCGGGCGATTGTCGCCTTTGGAAAGAGACGGCGAAGTTCACTCTCGATAAGCTTTGTGCCAATACCTTTGTGGATGATGTCGGCGCTATGACACACCGGGCAGGTAGTAGGGACCTTGGCGCGGTGATCACAAATGTGGCAGCTCAGCATAAACGTGTCTGCGTGCAGCACGAGTGGAACGAAACAGCGTGGGCATTCTGCCGCCCAACCACAACTTTCACAGAGTGTCGTACTAGCGCTGCCCCGGCGGTTATGGAAAATAAGCGTCTGCTTACCTGAAGCGTTATTGTGTTCAATTTGTTCTAATAGCGCATTTGAAAAGAAGCGGTGTTTCTTAAAGTTATCGCGCTTCTTCATATCAACGAGAATCGACGTGGTCGTTTTGGCGTTGTGGCGAGCTGGCCGGGGAAGGGTGATAATTGGCGAGCCGTGCGCTTCAGCCACATATCGGTCGGCCACAAGTGGTGTGGCACTTCCCAGTACAACCCGGGCATTGGCGGCTTTACCGAGCACACTTGCTGCGCGCAGCGCAGAGTAACGCGGCGCTTGCTCTTGTTTGTAGCTTGGCTCATGCGCTTCGTCGACGGCAATGGCACCTAAATTTGGTACGGGCATGAAGAGGGCAGAGCGTGGGCCAATCACAACGAGCGGTTCGGTTGCTGTAAGTGCTTTTTTCCAGGCAACGTGTCGCTCGGCTTCAGTCATATGAGAGTGAGTAACAAGTATGTTCGGAAACTCGTGGGTGAACTCATCGACTACCTGGCTGGTCAAGCTAATCTCCGGAACGAGTACAATAACGGATTTTCCATCGGCTAAAGTGCGACGGGCAAGCTCCTTATACACCTCTGTTTTTCCCGACCCAGTGACGCCTTGGAGCAGGGTTGTGCCACCTTGAACAGAAAATATTTTGTTCACTGCCTCTACCTGATCTTCGTTGAGCACAATAGTTGTTCTATTTCGTGAAACCTCGTGGACTTTCTCTGCCTTCTCGCGCCGCTTTGTCGTCAAGCCGCGAGGAAGCACCGTCTGCAGAACCGTCGCTAAAGGTGTTCGATAATAACTTGAAAGCCACAACGCAAGCTCAATAAGGGGTTGAGGTAACGGCGTGTCCTCAATAATAGAAGCAATTTCCTTCGTTTCATACGAAGGCTTCGAGACTTCTTTAATAATCACGCCATTAAGTGTCTGCTTCCCCACGGGAATCGTTACAAGTTTCCCGGGTAATAATTGTTCGCTTGAGGCATACGTAAAAGTAGAAGACCCACTTCTCACAATCTTCGTCGGCGCAACCTCATAAAACCACATAGGTTAAGTATAGCGTGTAACCCAGCTGGAGGGGTAATTTTTGATTCGGACAGCTCGAGCCTCGACGAAAGCGCGATGTACTTCTTTGGTGTCTGCGGAACTCGCTTCGCTCAAACAGTCCTCGACACGCAAGGAGGCACATCTGCATTTCGTCAGGTCTCTCTGTAAAATCAAAAATTACCCCTCCAGCTGGGTGCCTCCATGCTACTATAAGCATATGTATTTTGAGAGCCGCATTCATGCAGGGCAACAGCTTGCCGCCCGTCTCTTCGAGCGCTATCGCTACGAGAACTGCGCCGTCGTCGCCTTGAGTGACGGTGGGGTGCTTGTGGGTGAGCAGATTGCGGCGCAGCTGCACTGTATTCTAACGATGCTTCTTGTAGAGGATATTGAAATCCCGGGTGAGAGCCTGAGCTTTGGTGGCGTTTCACAAAGCGGTGAGTTTACCTATAACAGTGAGTTCTCGAGTGGTGAGATCGATGAGTATACCAGTGAGTACCACGGCTATCTTGAAGACCAAAAGCGCCAGGCCTTCCAGCGCATCAACCGCCTTATCGGTGACGGCGGTATGATAGATTACGACATGCTGCGTGATCGTACGATTATCCTTGTGAGTGACGGATTTACCGATAGTACCGTGCTCGACGTGGCGCTCGACTTCCTGAAGCCGATTCGTATCAACCGACTTGTGATTACCGCACCAGTGGCGTCAGAGCAGGCGATTGACCGCCTTCACGTTATTGCCGACGAGCTGCATATCCTCGATGTAAAGGTAAATTACTTCGATACAAATCACTATTACACGGTGAATGAAATCCCGACTCACGAGGAGACGGTCGATAAAATTAACAAAATCATCTTGAATTGGCGTTGACCCAGACAGGTGAAAAAGTGTAGAATAATTATCAACAGGTTCTGAGAGGCCAATAGTATTTAAAAGGGGAAGCATGTTAGACGTTTTCATTACATCTCGGGTGCGGCGTAAGATCGTTGTGGTCTATGCTAAATACCCGGATTTCCGTACCCACGTTCGTGGCCTAGCGAAATTGATCAAGGAAGATCCAGGAAATATTCAACGCGAATTGAAGCGACTCGAGAAGGTCGGATTCCTTCTGAGC
>CAZMJB010000031.1:0-12106 GCA_964566735.1 uncultured Candidatus Saccharibacteria bacterium | reverse complement strand
GATATCATCTGCTAAAAATGCACTACAAGACCCAGATGAATACGAAGCCTCGGCACATTACCCCTTCCAAAAGAATGTCGCCCAAATTTATCGTGCCTACGAAGAGCGTCGTAAAAAGGCACACGCGCTCGATTTTGACGACTTGCTCATTGAGGCGGTACGCATGCTCCGTGACAATAAAGAGGTTCGCGAAAAGTGGCGTGCTCAGTTTGAGTATGTGTTGATTGACGAGTATCAAGACACTAATGCTGCGCAGTACCAGCTTGTAAAGCTTTTGGTAAACGACAACCAGAATATTTGCGTGGTTGGTGATGACTGGCAGTCAATTTATAGCTGGCGCGGTGCAGATTTTACGAATATTCTTAACTTTGAACGCGATTTCCCTGGTGCTAAAATCGTGAAACTCGAACAGAATTACCGTAGTACCGGTAATATCCTTGAAGCCGCGCATTCGGTGATTGCAAAAAATACTCAGCGTTCCGAAAAGCAACTTTGGACCGCTGAAGGCGCGGGCGCTCCTGTGCAGGTGCACGGTGTCTATGACGAAGCTGAAGAAGCGAGGCAGGTGGCAGATCGCATTTCTGCGCAGGCAAATATTGGCGCACGACGCTACGACGAATTTGCCGTGTTATACCGAACGAATGCCCAAAGTTATACGCTTGAACGTGCATTTATTCAGATGCGCGTGCCATATCAAATTGTTGGGGGCGTTCGTTTCTACGACCGTAAGGAAATTAAAGACATTGTGGCGTACCTGAAGCTTATGTACCAGCCAAACGACCGTATGAGCTTTAGCCGCATCGCAAATGTTCCGACTCGTGGGGTCGGTGCGACAAGCCTTGAAAAGTTCTTAACCTGGCAAGCTAATGGTGAGCGCGATATTATTGATGCGCTGGTTGCTGTTGGCACTGAAAGCGTTGTGACGGGTAAAGCGCGTGGCGCTATGGTGGCGCTTGGTGAAAAGCTCCAAGCAATTCGTGAGCGTATTGATGATGCACACCCAGCGGAACTTATTGAGCAGGTGATTAAAGCCGTAGGCTACCGCGACTACATCCTTGACGGGACGCCGCAAGCTGAAGACCGCGAAGAGAACCTCGGTTCGCTTTTGTCGGATGCGCAAAACTTCACGGCACTGTCCGACTTCCTTGAAGAAGTGGCGCTCATGTCGAGTGTTGATAGCGAGAGTAAAGACAATAAAGTCACCCTTATGACATTGCACGCGGCAAAGGGCCTCGAATTCCCTGTTGTCTTTATGGTGGGTATGGAAGAGGGGATTTTACCGCACTCGCGAGTCTTTGAGGCTGGTCCTTCGGAGCTCGAAGAAGAGCGTCGCCTTTGTTATGTTGGCATGACTCGTGCGCGGCAAGAGCTCCACCTCAGCTACGCCTACAGTCGGTTGCAATTTGGTACGCGGGGATACAACCCAGTGTCTCGATTTATTGCCGATATGGGCAATCAGGTGGCGATGGTGAACCCCGAGCCGGGCATTATGGGATACAAAGAAGAAGAGCCCTTTTATAGCGATGCGATTGGCTTTGAAGAAGGTGATCGTGTTCGTTCAGCGGCTTTTGGCGACGGTGAAATTATAGAGGTAGATGGCCTCGCCGTAACCATAGCATTTTTAAACGGTCAAACGAAAAAACTCAACGCAGAATACGCAAATCTTCAGAAGCTTTAGCACGTTATGTGCTATAATCGATAAGACACACTGGGTAGGGAGTGTATCCACTTACACTTATATATGAAGTTACGTCTAAAGAAATCCACCACGATTGTTAGCCTGTGCCTTGCGGTACTGGGGCTTTTTGTTGTTTCTGCATTTGCAATCGTATCGACAAAGTCTGCTCAGGCGCAGGGTGAGGGCGGACGTCTTATTACGCTCCATGATCGTGGTGTCGAGACAGCTTTTATTACCACGAAAGAGACACTTAGGGAAGCGCTCGCCGACCAAGGCATCGCGCTTGATGCCAAGGATACCGTCGAGCCTTCAGTTGATGAAAAGCTCGTTGCGCCCGATTATCAAGTAAACATTTATCGTGCACGACCCGTGACGGTGATTGATGGTGCTACGCGCCAGAAGATTGTCACTCCGTACCAAACAGCCGAGCGTATTGCCCAGGATGCGGGCGTTACGCTTTATGCAGAAGACACCACCGAACTGAAGCGATCAACTGACCTCGTGAGTGATGGTGCCGGCTTACAGCTTATTATTGACCGAGCAACGCTTATGAGTCTTGAGCTGTACGGCAAGAAGACTGATATCCGTACCCAAGGTGAAACGGTTGGCGATATGCTCAAAGAAAAGAAGATTGAACTCGGCGAGAACGGCCGTGCGTCGGTTGCTCTCGATACACCAATTTCATCTGGTATGGAAGTGCGTGTGTGGCGTGAAGGCAAGCAGACGGTAAACGTTGAAGAAGAGATTGGTTTTGAGACCGAGCAAATTAAAGACGCTGACCGTCCTGTGGGCTACAAAGAAGTACAAACTGCCGGAAAGAACGGTAAGCGCACTGCAACGTATGAAATTGAAATTCAAGGTGGAATTGAAGTTGCTCGAACTGAGATTGCAAGTATTGTACTCGAGCAACCAGTGAAGCAAGTTGAAATTATTGGTTCGAAACCAAAGTCAGTACCGTACACGGGTGGCGGTTCTAAGACAGAGTGGCTTGCGGCTTCAAACATTCCACAGGAACACTGGGGCTATGCCGACTTTATGGTTCAAAAAGAGAGTGGCTGGAACCCGAACGCAGTCAATAAATCTTCAGGAGCATGTGGTCTTGCGCAGGCACTCCCATGTAGTAAGCTCGGTCCGAACTGGAGTAACCCGGTCGTTGCCCTGAACTGGATGAACAACTACGTAAATGGACGCTATGGTGGCTGGGAAGGCGCATATAATTTCTGGCAACGGAACCATTGGTATTAATATATAGCTATGGCAGGCCCTAAAAAATCTCTTGGACAGCACTGGCTCAAAGACCGCGATGTATTGAACCACATTGCAGATGAAGCGTATATTACTCCCGAAGATACGGTGCTTGAAATTGGCCCAGGCCTCGGAACCTTGACGAGTGAACTCCTTCGTCGGGCTAAAAAGGTTGTTGCCGTTGAACTTGATGGCGACTTAGCCCGAAAGCTGCCTGGGCAATTCCCAGGAACATCACTTGAAGTGGTGAACCAAGATATTCTTACCTTCGACCTTCGCACACTCCCTGAAAATTATGTCGTTGTAGCGAATGTGCCGTATTACATTACCTCGAAGATCGTACAGCTCCTTACAACGGCAACAAATAAACCGCGTGCCATTGTGCTGCTTATTCAAAAAGAAGTTGCCGAGCGTTTGGCAGCCGAGCCGGGTGATATGAGTATTCTGGCGGTGAGCGCACAGATTTACGCGAAGGTTCGACTGGGTGATGTAGTACCAGCGGAATTCTTTACTCCTCCGCCGAAAGTAGATAGCCAAGTGGTTATCCTTGAAACTCGCGACGCGCCTCTTGTTGAGGCTGAGCTTGAAAAGACATTCTTCCGCGTTGTGAAGGCCGGCTTTGTGGCTAAGCGTAAGAAACTGCGCAGTAGTCTTGCGAGCGGGCTTCATATTTCGAAGCCAGAAGCCGAAGCTTTGCTCAAGAAACATGGCATTTCTCCTGACGATCGTGCTGAAGACCTCGCAATTGAGGACTGGCTTTCGATTGCACGAGACATTTAGAGACCTCGTCGGTGTATAATAGTGAAGATGAAGCGTTCACTGGGCTTGGGTGGTGTACTGTTAGTGGCAATTGCTCTTTTTGCGTTTGCTCCGGCGTCAGCCCAAGACGAAAGTGACGCAAGACTTATTACGGTATTTGATAGAGGGGCGAAGGTCTCTTTTTTAAGTAGTGCCGAAACAATTGAAAAAGCACTCGAAGAACAATCAATTGCACTTGATTCACGCGATACGGTTGAGCCATCCCGAGATGAAGAGCTCCTGGCACCAGAATATAAAGTAAACATTTACCGCGCTCGCCCTGTCGTGGTGGTGGATGGTTCGGTGCGTACAAAGGTAATGACGCCATACCAAACCCCTGAACGTATCGCAAAAGACGCCGGCATTACACTGTATCCAGAAGATAGGGCGCAGGTGCGTCCTTCGACTGATTTTGTCAGTGACGGTGCGGGGTTAGTTTTGTCGATTGATCGGGCTGTCATTTTTACCTTTGACCTTTATGGCAAAAAAACTGAGGTCCGTACACATGGCGATACGGTGGCGGCGATGCTTGAAGAGAAAAAAGTCACGCTTGGTCCGGATGACCGAGTATCGGTAGCGCTCGAGATTCCAATGACAAACGGTATGCAGGTGCGCGTGTGGCGTGAGGGGAAGCAAACAGTGACGCTCGATGAACCTATCGGGTATGCAACTGAATTTGTATACGACGCCGATCGTCCGGTTGGATACCGCGCTATAGGAAACGAAGGTGTACCTGGCACTGAAGCGGTCACGTATGAAATTGAGGTCAAAGATGGCCGAGAGCTATCGCGAAAAGAAATTGCGCGCATTACGACCGCCCAGCCAGTCAAGCAAACACTCACGATCGGCATAAAAGGCCTTGAAAATGGTTTAACACGCTCTCGAGGGGCGCTGCACAGTACCGACAGCAGGGGTGTTGTGCACCGTGAGACATACTACGACCTTGAAATGGGACGGGTGATGCGCAGTTGTGGCCAAGGCGGTCGGTACACTGTGCGCTTTGATGGTATGAAGATCGATGCCGAAGGCTATATTATTATCGCCGCGAACTATGCGCGGTATCCGAAATGTTCGATTGTAGAAACAAGCGCCGGGCCAGGTCGCGTCTATGACACAGGTGGCTTTGCATTGCACCACCCGGATGGCTTTGACCTTGCGACCGACTGGTCAAATAATAACGGCCGATAATCCGAAGGTACACCGTAGCATAAACCGCTTATGGTATCATGGCTTATATGAATAGTACCTCTTCGCATGCACACAAAGGTTTTACCATCGTCGAGCTTATTGTCGTCATAATGGTTATTGCGATCCTCGCCATCATTACTATCGTTGGATATCAGTCTATCTCCCGTGATGCCCGCGATAAGACCGTACTGTCTGATATTGCGACGGTTGAGGCTGAGCTTGCACGGTACGCGACAAAAAATGCGGGGCTATATGGCAGTTCAATTGAGTGGTACTCGGGTGGTGCTGCGAACGCAAACATTTCTTTTAAGCCCTCTGGTAGCAATGTTATTGATGTTGTCGCGAGTCGAGACTACTACTGTATTAGGGGGTACAATCCGTCAACAAAATACGGGACGGTCTACACTGCGGCGACAAAGGGCTCGGCACGCGAGGCTTGTACATTGCTCCTTCCTTCTACGGCAGCAGGGGGAAATAGCGGCAAGGCCATCGGATTTTGGAAGTTAAATGGTGACGTTATTGATTCAAGCGACACGGGGCGCAACGGAACGCCGTATAACCTAACATCGACAAGTGATAAAGACGGCAATGCAAACAAAGCTTACGCATTCAATGGAACGAGTAGCTACATTTCACTGGGGACGGCCAACGTTGACCTTCCGAGCTTCTCGGTCAGTGCATGGGCAAGAACCACAGGCGTTCCACCGCACGTAAGGACCATTATCGGTAAGGGCGACTGGAACCAAGCCGCAAACTGGTATCTTGGCTTTAAGAGTGCAACGCATGCTTCATTTGTATATGGTCTTGCCAACTGGAGTGCGGGCCCCTCATACCTCTTAACCGCCTATGATGAAACTCAGTGGACGCATTACGTGGCGACCGTCAGCCCAACCTCACAGCGTCTTTATGCCAACGGTACGTTAATTGCAACGGTAAACGCCAGTCATGTCTCGGTGGCAAATGCACTTGATATGCAAATTGGCCGAGCATCGTATGCGGCAAACTTCTTCCAAGGCTCAATTGATGACGTCCGTTTGTATAATGCAGAGCTACCCGCATCAATTGTGAGCGAACTCTATACTGTTGGTCCTCAGTAAATATCCTGTGAAGCCAGGCTATAGTTTGTTACAATAGACCTCAATGGAACAGATACAAAAGAAACTCTATATCACGACTGCTATTCCCTATGTAAACGGTGTGCCGCACATCGGACACGCAATGGACTATCTCCTTGCCGACATCTGGACACGCTACCAAAAGCAAAATGGGCACGAAGTGCGCTTTCAAGTCGGTACCGACGAACATGGTAATAAAATCTCTGCGAAAGCAGCTGAGGCGGGCATTGATCCAAAAACATACACCGATCAAATGTATGTTAACTTTGAGAATTTTATTAAAAAAGTAGGCGCTCAGTACACAGACTTCATTCGTACAACCGACGAGCACCACGTGCAGGCTGTTCAATATATCTGGAAGCAACTTGAACCGTATATTTATAAGGGTACGTATAGCGGCTGGTACTGCATGGGGCACGAAGCTTTCTTTACCGACAAAGAAGTCCAGGCAACCAGTGGCGTCTGTCCTGATCACCAAACGCCCTACCAGCAGGTAAGTGAAGAAAACTACTTCTTCAAAACCAGTGCATTTAGTGACCGTATTAAAGAAGCGATCAACAATGGCACGATGGAAATTATTCCCGAAATGCGAAAGAACGAATTTCTTGAGCTTATTAAAGATGGTCTTGTTGACGTCAGTATTTCTCGTCCGAAGAAAAGTTTGACATGGGGAATTCCTGTACCGAACGACCCTGAGCAAATTATGTATGTGTGGCTCGATGCGCTTTCAAACTACATTACGGTTATTGGCTACCCGGACCGCCCCGCTGAATACAAATCATTTTGGCCAGCTGATGTTGAGGTAATTGGTAAAGATATTCTTCGTTTCCACGCTGGCATTTGGCCGGCAATGCTTCTTGGTATGGGGCTTGAACTTCCGAAACGCCTTCTGGTGCATGGGCACGTGAATGTGAGCGGTACGAAAATGAGTAAATCTATTGGCAATGTTGTTGATCCTAATGAGGTGATTGATCAATACGGTCTCGACGCCTTTCGTTATTTCTTCTCTCGCCACATCCCAACGCTTGATGACGGAGACTTTACTTGGGAAAAGTTTGAGAACGCATACAACGGCGAGCTCGGTAACGACCTTGGTAACCTCATCTCACGCGTCTCGGGTATGATTACGCGCTACCAGGCAGGAGTAATTGGTCAAGCAGAGCAAGCCGAGCATGACATGACGCTCTACCATAATGCAATGGAAAACCTCGAGTTCAATAAAGCGATTGATGAAGTATGGAATATGGTACGAAGCCTTAACCAGTACATCGATAACGTGAAGCCATGGGAAATTGCCAAAGGAATTGGTAAAGACCCTGAGTCTGAACCGCACCTTTCCGAAGTACTTGCGCACTGTGCTGGTGCGTTAGTGCAAATTGGAGACCTACTGTATCCGTTTATGCCGACCACAGCCCAGGCGATTCACACAACCTTTGAAACGGGCGTTGTGCGTCCACTTGAAACCGTTCTTTTCCCTAAGAAGTATATTCACACCGCTGATCCACGCGCACCAAAACAATAATGCTCGTCGATACCCACTGCCATATTCATGACTCGTACGAACTTCCCATAGAGGAAGTGTTGGCGCGGGCTCATGACGGTGGGGTGAGTCAAATGATTTGTGTCGGCACGAGCGAGGAAAGTTCACGGCTTGCGATTTCATTTGCGGATGCCCACGAAGAAGCTTTTGCTTCCATTGGCGTACACCCACACGATACTAGCGATGGGTATGCGGCGATTGTAGAACTCGCCGGTACTTCTGAAAAGCTCGTTGCTGTAGGAGAGATTGGCCTTGACTATTTCTATACCCATAGCCCGAAAGAAGTGCAAATCGAGGCATTAAAGGCGCAAATCGAAGTCGCATTGGCACATGATTTACCGATTATTTTCCATGTTCGTGAAGCTTTTGATGACTTTTGGCCTATTTTTGACAGCTACGAGGGAATTCGTGGTGTGTTGCATAGTTTTACCGATACAAAAGAGAATATGGAGAAGGCGATTGCCAAGGGTCTGTATATTGGTGTGAATGGCATAAGTACCTTTACAAAAGATGAGGCCCAGAAAGCCATGTTTGATGCGGTTCCGCTTGATCGCATCCTCTTTGAAACGGACGCCCCCTTCTTGACACCTGTCCCTTATCGTGGTAAAGTTAACGAGCCCGCATATGTGAGGATTGTGGCCGACTATCACGCCACTCGCCGAGGTATTTCGCTCGAAGAGATTTCCGAAGCATCCACGCAGAATGCTCGCGCACTATTTCGCCTGAAATAGCGCAGTCTTACACCAACACCGCAAAGCAAAACACTCGGGTAAAGAGAGCTTATTACTATGGCAAACGACCAATATATTCCCCCAATTATGCGTGGAGAGGTTCAGGATGCGGCTGAACCTATTTCCGATACCCCTGAGCGGTATACTCCAGGTAAACCATACGGTGAACTTGTCGAGTGGGGGCAGGCGCTTCGTTCGTACCGCCAAACAGCATTAACTTTGAATCAAGCAGAGCGTGCGCGCATGACGTTCCTTGAGCGCATGACTACGTTACCATCGGACGCTCCGCGCACTATGGATGAAATGCTTAATAGGGATTTTGTCGCTGGGGGAAAGCGGTTCGGTGATAACCATCTTTTTGGACTTACTGAGCGAAATCCTGAAGTAGAAGAGCGCTACGGCGAACCAGTACTTGATTTTTTGTATGCGAAAATGCAGCCGGGGCGTGCAGAGCCACTTTTTGCGCTCACGTACCGTGTTACTGCAAGTTTCGTAGAAAAAATCTACGAGGGCAGCTCGTACCCGCTTACCATTGGTGAACTCGAACATTTTATGCATGTCGTTCAAGATCACCGTACTTTCCTTCGTCATGAGTTCTACCCAATCGACGACTTGATTGAATCGGACGATGACGACCAGCAACAATACGCGTTAGCGGCATAATTCGTGCGGTATAATAAGTAGAGTGAACGAAGAGATGATATATCTTGATCATGCGGCGGCAACTCCTGTCGACGCAAAGGTGCTTGCGGCTATGCAGCCGTTTTTTTCTGATAGCTTTTATAACCCATCTGCTCCTTACTCGCCAGCCGTAAAAGTGCGTCGCGAATACGAGGCGGCTAAGCAAGTAATTGCTCGTGCGATTGGCGCGAAATCCGATGATCTTGTTATGACCGCTGGTGCCACCGAGTCTATCAACTTGGCCTTTGCCGCCGTGACCGGTCATGTGATTACTTCGAACATTGAACACCACGCGGTGCTTGCTGCAGCAAAGCGACACGAAGCAACTTTTGTTGCCTCGGACGAAAGAGGTATTATTTCAGCCGTAAAAATTAAAGAGGCGATGACATCTCGAACACAACTTGTGAGTATTGCGCTTGCGAATAATGAACTTGGTACCATTCAGCCACTGCGTGAAATTGCTGAAGTGATTCGCCATGAACGCGAGCGACGCCTCGCTGAAGGTGATCATACGCCAATTTATCTTCACTCTGATGCATCGCAGGGCGTTGGCCAGCTCGACGTTAACGTAGCGCGACTTGGCGTGGATATGCTCACTCTTAATGCAGCCAAGGTGTATGGTCCAAAGCAAGTCGGACTATTATGGGCTGCATCGTATGTCGTGCTTGAGCCTTCAATCGTTGGAGGGGGCCAAGAACGCGGCCTTCGAAGCGGAACGGAAAACGTTGCCGGTGTTATTGGTTTTGCAAAAGCAATGGAGCTTGCCAGTGCGCACCGAAAGTTTGAAGCAGATCGCCTTCACGGTCTTCGCGACGGACTTCAAAAGAAGCTTACCGATGCGTTTCCCGACGCAGTGCTTTCGGGTAATTTAAAGCACCGCCTCGCAGGGCACCTTCACATTTCATTTCCAAACCTCGATGCTGAGCGTGTCTTGTTTGCACTTGAAATGCGCGGTGTGCTTGTTGCTACGGGAAGTGCCTGTGCGGCAAACAAGGGCACTCGTTCCCACGTGTTGACCGCAATTGGGCTGGCGCCGGAAGTTGCCGATGGAAGTCTCCGTCTTACGCTTGGGCATCTTTCAAATGAGGAGAATATTTCCCATGCAGGCGATATTATTATCGAAGAAATTAGCAAAGAATATGCACGGAGCGCGCGATGATTAAGTGGCTTTTTATAATTCCTGCACTTGTTCTTACATTGATTATTGGCCTCAGTATTTATCTTCAGCCAAACAGCTTTATTGGCTGTGGCGAAAAGCCTGTACGAGACACTGCATGCGACAAGGCTGATGCGATTGTGGTTGTGAGTGGGGGCGATACGGCGGCACGAACCGCAGAGGGTATTAAGTTATTCCAACAAGGCTGGTCAGACTACCTTGTGCTTTCGGGGGCAGCGCTCGATAAAAGTGGGCCAAGCAATGCCGAGGCAATGAAGCGCCAAGCTGAAGCGGCTGGGATTCCTGGGTATGCAATCTTAGTTGATGAAGATGCGGTTAATACTCAGCAAAATGCCGAAAACACACAATCAATTATTAGGGATCGTGAGTTTCAAGATGTGATTTTAGTTACGTCAGGCTATCACCAGCGACGTGCCAGTCTTGAGTTTAATAAACTAGCTGACGGCGTCACAATTCGTAACTACCCAGTGAGCGATAGCGACTGGGGTTGGTATTGGTGGGCAACACCGCGCGGTTGGTGGCTTGCAGGTGGTGAAGTGGCAAAAATCGTCGCCTTTTACTTTGGGGTGAGTTCATGACAAAAGTATACGTAGGAATGAGCGGTGGCGTTGATTCGTCGCTGACTGCGGCGCTGCTGGTTGAGCAGGGTTATGATGTTACGGGTGTGTATATGAAAAACTGGACACAAGACCTTCCTGGTATGCGTTGCCCATGGGCTGATGACTTGGCGGATGCAAAGCGTGTTGCTGTGCAGCTGGGTATCGACTTTAAAGTTTTCGACTTTGAAAACGAGTATCGTCAAAAAGTCGTTGATTATATGATTGACGAATACAAGCATGGCCGCACACCCAACCCAGACATTATGTGTAACCAAGAGGTTAAGTTTAAGATTTTTCTTGAAACCGCGCTTGAAGATGGGGCTGATTTGATTGCAACCGGGCACTATGCGCGCGTCAAGGACGGACGTTTACTCCAAGCTGAAGACGCTAATAAAGACCAAACCTATTTCCTTTACCGTGTCACAGGCGAAGCGCTGAAAAAGACACTCTTCCCATTGGGTGAATTTACAAAGCCAAAAGTGCGTGAAATGGCCGAAGCGCGAGGCCTCTATACTGCAGCGAAAAAGGATAGCCAGGGCATCTGTTTTGTTGGCCAGATTGGAATTCGTGAATTCTTGGGACAGTACGTTGAACAAGTCGCCGGTGCAATTATTGATAAACAAACAGGCAAAGTGCTTGGCCAGCACGATGGTGCGATTTTCTACACCATTGGGCAACGCCACGGACTTGATGTGGGTGGTGGTTTACCGTACTACGTCGCTGGAAAAGATATGGATAAAAACGAGGTGTATGTCACGACGAACCTTAACGACGATTCACTTTGGAAACCTGAGCTAACGGTGGCCAATGTGCACTGGATTAACGACACTCCCGCGGCAGGTGAATACACAATTCGTGTTCGTCACCGCGCAGCATTGGTAAAAGCAACCTTATCGTTTAATGACCAGGGTGAGGCGGTTCTTACGCTAGGTTCACCCGAGCGTGCAGTTGCCCCGGGGCAGTCAATTGTTATCTACGACAACGACGAATGCATCGGTGGCGGCATTCTTGTTTAAGGGGTTGGCTCAGCCTTATTTAAGACTTTTCTTCTACTATAAGAATGTACAATCTAAGCAAAGGAGGAATTCTTATGGGATTTATCGACGATGCAAAAGATAACGTAAGCGATGCCGCTGATGACATGCGTGATCGGGCTCAGGACATGGGCGATGACACGCAAGACCGGGTGGGTGACATGAAAGACAAGCTCAAAGAAGGTGCAGACGAAGCTGGTGAACACATCGACGCTTGGATGGATAAGAGCCAGGGAGATCATAAAGATGAACTGGGCAATGAGGACCGCATGAGTGCCGATGAACTTGAAGAAAAGACACACGGCAGGGACTTTTAAGTA
>CAZMJB010000030.1:0-12343 GCA_964566735.1 uncultured Candidatus Saccharibacteria bacterium | reverse complement strand
AACTACCAAATCCCATTCCCTGTAGCTGGTCACCGCCAATTGCACTACGCCTTTACATGGCTTGTACAAAGCGCGCGTGCTCGTTCAGGAATGCCGTACAGCCAACGCCTTGCTCTTGAGATCGTTGATGCGTACAACGAAACTGGTGCTGCTTTCAAGAAGAAGGAAGACACCCACAAGATGGCCGAAGCAAACCGTGCATTCGCACACTTTGCTCGCGGATAATATATCCAACTTTCAAAAACACCTCCAAACCCTGGGGGTGTTTTTTGCTACAATGATGAATATGACAAATACACCTCAAGTACCGAAGACTCAGAAGACGAAGTTCAAACCACTTATTATCGGAGTGTCCATTTTTGCCGGAATTGCCGTGCTTCTTGTGGGGATGCTGATCTTTTCAATTGTGTGGGCTTTTAGCTCAGAACCCGATGAGGAGCTTTTAAGGAATAATATTACTAAGGTTGAGGGTATTGAAAGTGCACGCGTGAGCTATGGTCACAGTGGAGCTCCGTGGAACAATAACTTAAGCGTCTGGCTTCAAGTGAGCGAAGAGGCTACGGCCTACGAGCTTACCGGATACACAAAAGAGGTAAGTCGAGCGATTCTCGATTCTACCGAGGGTACCCCTAACTACCAGGTCTCAATTAACTATGTTGTTGACCCACTTCCTCAATCCGGCTCTCTTATGGACGTTGACGAGGTAGACCCGCGCTACAACCAGAAGGTGTGCAATGTACTATTTGCCGACGCCCACTGTCAGCAGTCCATTAATACCTCAAAGCAAGAACTCGAAAAACTTTTTTAGAAAGTCTTCCCAAACCGCCTATGTTTAGTGTATAACCATAAGCAAATGGGAGCGTTCAATACAAACATCGGAAAGGTGATCGGGGACTAATATGCCGGGGAGGCGTAAGTATGGCGAATTGCCTACTTTGCCGCCTATGGAATTTTGGCGCGATCCAACAATCAAGAAAAATAGCATCGAAACCCCGCTCGATGCCCGAAATCTTGTAGATCTTGATGGTGTTCTCAAGGTCGTTGACGATTTTATTAGCCCTGACTTTAACTGGGCCTCACCGATGAACGACATTCACCATCTTCAGTGGAGCGTTTCTACGCAGCTTCCAGATTCGTTCACGCAGACCGATTACTATGTTTTGCTGCAATTCCGTGGGCTTGTGAATAGGATGATGAAAACGGGCCGGGTGCGACACAATATGGTGCATTGGTTAATGGCGCCACCGCCCATACCTGATGTAGAGGTTATGCAGAATTGTATCGATGCTCAGCGCGTTGCGGTGTCGTTGTCTCGCACGGCGAGTCTTGCAACGCGCCTTACTCGCATATCTGCTATCAAGCAACGTGACCTCGACCAACGTCTCGAGGAAGAATTCTTTAACTACAATCTGTATATGGAAAATGCCCGCACAGTACCGGAAGAGTTTAGTCTGCTGCGTCTTGAAGAGCTGGAAGTAAGAAGCCCGGAAGATTTACTGGTGGTAAATAAAGAATTGGGACGGTTAGCGCTCGATGTGGTACCGATTCGTACGAGGGTGTTGCGGCAGGCGGCTTAAAGGCACGCTGTGTATTCTTTATAGAAAACCTTTTCAAGATGTCACTAGGGCTTGAAATTTATGCCTAAAAGATGTGTACTTAAATGACTTATAACTATACACAGGGCTGATTTTGTTGAGGAGGCTTGGAGCATGAGTGAAGTTGTACCGCTTCCTAGTGAGAAAACGTACGTAGAGGCAGTAAATAGCGCAGTTGATGCAGATAAGCTTTCATCTGCTGATGATTTGAAGCGTGCTATTAAACGCGATACGTATAATGATAGAGGATTTGCAATTGGAATGGCAAATGCAGAAAAGTGGGGTCAACTTCTTGAGCGTCAGGACCGCTCACTAGAGGGTGTCGTTGACACGCGCCGGCTTGCATCTGAGGCGATTCGCCTGGGAACCGGTTTCGGACTTTTGGTGCTCCCTCATGCGCACAGGCAGTTCATTACAATTCAGGATGCAATTTTGAATATCCCTACGATTAATAACCCCCAATCGAACGATCCGTTTGAGGTGCACCATGAAATTGCTGTTCAAGTCATGGAACTTGGCGACCAGGGCGTTGCCTTTATGGGCGAAGAAGCGAATGAACGCTTAATGGATATTGAAATGCGCATGGTAGAGAAAGTGGAGCATCAGCGCATGTTCCGTATAGGGTGCGGAATTGTAGCATTGGGAGGATTTATTGCACATGACGCCCGAATTCGTGGCCTCGAAGAGCGTGCTCGGCGGGAAAGCCAGCGCGAATTAGAAAAAAGCCTGGAATCTATTCATGATGTTGACTGGGATGCGGCATTCTCGACGATGCTGAATGGTGAAAGTAACGCACGTGACTAGAAACCCTGAAAAGGATATTCAGCAGGAGTGGCTCACCCTTCCTGCGTATATTAAGGCAAAGATCGAATCGACAGCCAATGCTATCGATAGTGATGACACCGAACAGGCTCGAGAGAGAATTGCTGAGTTAAACAGCTTTCTTCAGGAGGAAGGAATTATTGGGCGTGATGTGCGGTTAAGTACGGCGGTCCCTATTGTATCTGAGGAGATTCTCACGGCAGAGGGCCGGGAGGTCCGCCCTGTACTGGATGGTCCGCTTATGCAACAGACGCAATTTGAAGGTGCTTTATCTGGGTGCAGTGTTGTGCAATACGAAAACGTCCCTAATCATTACCTTGCTTATGACATCGCATCGCTTGCTCCAGACGGTTTCTATTACGTAAAAGGTATATACGATGCGTCAAGGATTAAGATCCACAAGGAAATTGAGTTTGACGAAGACGAGACTGAAGTGATCATTGCGAGCTCGTTTGATGTGCTTGAAGCGGTTGAGGATGAAAACTATGCGGAGATTGTTGCGCTTCTTCGGGATGCGTTTGAGAATTTCGACCAGCCTATGATACTTCGGCTAAAGCAGTTAGGGACCAATGCAGCTTTACTGATGAGTCATCCACTACATGTTGGAAAACAAGCGCGCGTCGATGCACTCCATGCAATCCTAAGCTACGCTATAGATGAAGATCTTGAGTACCTCATGAAAGGGTATGAGGCCCATGACATTATCTCAATAGAATTCGGAAGTAAACCTCATGTTGAAAAGCCAAAAGAGATTACCAGGGTTCAATATATAGGTATTACCTATATGACAAACTTTGATATCGTTTCTCATCCAGATGACGACATTCAGCTACAAACTTATGCCGGGCTTCAACCAGCAATCAAATTCTTTGATACCGCAGCTCGTTACGAAAGAATTTTCCCTTTTAGGTTTTTGGCAAAAATCGAAGAGTATCAATATCGGCAAGATGAATACGATCAGGGTATATCGCCAAAGATTGGTGCAAATGGAATGGTATTGTATTGCGGAGATACTATTCGAGACTTTATGCGCAGAGTAGAAGCGGGTGAAACTCAGTACGCCGAGGGGGTTCTTGAATCCTACCAACCCCGGGTATAGGAAGAAGCGGTTATATCTGGTATAATAGCCTTAAAGCGCTATTTTCTATGGCCAAAAATAATTAACCCCGGTGCAGCGCGCGCTGGAGTACGAAAGAGAGACGAGAGAGACTATGGCTCAAGCAAATGTCCCACTAAAGGACTACCGAAACATTGGTATTATTGCCCACATTGACGCGGGTAAGACTACGACAACCGAAGGTATTTTGTACCGTACTGGTATTAACCACAAAATTGGTGAAGTTCGTGGTGCTGACAACGACAGCGCGACCACTGACTGGATGGCACAAGAGAAAGAGCGTGGAATCACGATTACTTCTGCTGCCGTTACGTGTTTCTGGAAGGGCCACAAAGTCAACATTATTGACACCCCAGGTCACATCGACTTTACCGCTGAGGTTGAGCGTTCACTTCGTGTCCTCGACGGTGCCGTGACTGTTTTCGACGGTAAGATGGGTGTTGAAGCACAAACTGAAACTGTGTGGCGCCAGGCGAACAAGTACGGTGTGCCTCGTATTTGTTTCATCAACAAGATTAACCAAATCGGTGGTGACTTCTACAAGTCTCTCGGTACTATTCACAACCGTCTCTCTAAGCACGCACTTCCTGTTCACCTTCCTATTGGTTTTGAAAAGGAAATCAATGGCCTGGTTGACCTTCTCGACATGAAAGCGTACACCTACAACGACTACACCGATAAGGCGCTTATTCCAGGTGAAATTCCAGCAAATATGCTTGAAAAGGCTAAGAACGCCCGCAGTCTTCTTGTTGAAGCTGCCGTTGAAGCTGAAGACGAACTCTTCGAGCGCTACCTCGAAGAAGGTGAAGAATCAATCACTCTTGAAGAACTTAAGCGTGCACTTCGCAAGCGCGTTCTTGCCGGTGACTTCTTCCTCGTTACTGGTGGTGATGGCCGCGGTGTAATTGTTGAAAAGGTTCTCGA
This sequence comes from uncultured Candidatus Saccharibacteria bacterium, assembly GCA_964566735.1. Taxonomy (GTDB): domain Bacteria; phylum Patescibacteriota; class Saccharimonadia; order Saccharimonadales; family Saccharimonadaceae; genus Microsaccharimonas. Next base: position 7,885 of record CAZMJB010000030.1, on the reverse strand, counting down.
CCTTGTTGCCGACTTCCTACCTTCACCACTCGACGTTGAAGCTATTCAGGGTACTAATCCTAAGACCGGTGACGTTATCGAGCGTAAGCCTGCTGACGCCGAGCCACTTTCTGCACTCGCATTTAAGATCGCGACTGACCCATTCGTCGGACGTCTTATCTTCATCCGTGTGTACTCAGGAAAGCTTACTGCCGGTAGCTACGTTCTTAACACCACTACTGGTGAAAAAGAGCGTATCGGACGTATCGTTCGTATGCACGCCGACAAGCGTGAAGAAATCGACTCAGTGGGCGCTGGTGACATCGCCGCTGTGGTTGGTCTTAAGAGTACCTTTACTGGTCACACCCTTGCGGACCCTGCAAACCCAATCATCCTTGAGTCGATCGAATTCCCAGAACCACCTGTATCGATTGCGGTTGAGCCTAAAACTAAAGCCGACCAAGAAAAGATGGGTATTGCATTGCAACGTCTCGCTGAAGAAGACCCAACTTTCCGCATTCACACCGACGAAGAAACTGGCCAAACCATTATGTCAGGAATGGGTGAGCTTCACCTCGACATCCTTGTTGACCGCATGAAGCGTGAATTCAACGTTGAAGCAAACATTGGTGAGCCTCAAGTTGCCTTCCGTGAAACTATCCGCGGTACCGCAGAAGCACAAGGTAAGCACGCCAAGCAATCTGGTGGTCGTGGACAGTACGGTGACGTATGGATCCGCTTCGAACCAACCGAATCTGGCGAAGGCTTCGAATGGGCTGACGAAATTAAGGGTGGTGTTGTCCCACAAGAATACCGTGGTCCAGTACAGAAGGGTATTAAGGATACACTCGACGGTGGTGTTATCGCTGGCTACCCAATGATCGGTGTTAAGGCTACCCTTTACGATGGTTCATACCACGACGTCGACTCAAGCGAACTTGCCTTTAACCTTGCCGGTGTTCTCGCTGTTAAGGAAGGTATTCCAAAGGCGAAGCCAGTTATCCTTGAGCCAGTCATGAAGGTTGAAGTTTCAACTCCAGAAGACTTCATGGGTGACATCATCGGCGACCTTAACTCTCGCCGTGGCCGCATCGACGCCATGGAAGACATTCCTGGTGGTGCAAAGCTGGTTCGTGCCTACGTTCCACTTTCAAACCTCTTCGGTTATACAAACGACATTCGTTCTATGAGCCAAGGTCGTGCTGCATCAACAATGGAACTTGCCCAATACGAGGAAGTACCACCAAACGTTGCACAAGAGATCATCGAAAAGCGTACTAGCAAGTAAGCTAAGAGGTCTAACAAAATAGAGCGCCCAATATGCGCTCTATTTTATTTTTCGCTTGGAGTGCTATAGTGATGCCTATGAACGGGAATGATACGTCGCTAACAATCGTTGCTGAGCGCAAGTCTATCTACGCTGCTTTCGTGACGGGCTTCTCGGCACTGGCATTCTCACTTATTTACTTCGCCGACCAAACACTCCCACTGTTTGGACGGTACTCAATAGGGCTTACTGCGGCAATACTCGCAGCCCTCATTACGTTTGTCATGTTCCTTGTTTCATGGCGTGCGCCGAAGCATAGTGGTGCGGTGAAGCGGACGCATCGCATTATTCATGCAGCGAGTCATTGGACGAAGCGAAGTGCGGTGGCATTCGTGCACGCGGCATTGGTGTTCCTAGTGCTCTCGGCACTTTTCTTCTTATTACAGCAAGCGTTTAAGGGCTTAGAGCTCAATGCGCTGGCGGCATCGGCAATTGTAGCGCTTTCAGTTGCAGGGGTGAGCTATATGTTGTATCCACTGGTGTATGCGCTGACACTCGAGAACCTGGCTGTGATACTTGCGGCATTCTTAGGGGCGGGAGTGCTTACCAGCGCAATGACGATGCAGGACCCAACCTGGTGGCAATATCACTTTAGCTCGCTAGGCGCCGGCAATCCGGTAGCCGCTTTTACATTTAATATCACGCTGATTGTTGCCGGTATCGTGGTGATTACAATTACGCAGCTTGTGATTGAGGGGTTGCAAAAAAGCCTCGGTGAGCGAAAAAGGGGAGTTGCAACTGCCGGTCACCTGCTTGTAGGTACAGGAGCGGCGCTTGCGTGTGTGGGTCTATTCAACTTCGAAGACCATCTGACCATCCATAACATTGCCGCGAGCGGTATGGGCGTACTCTTTATTATCCTTACCGCAAGCCTCCCAAAGCTGATTCCATTTTTCGACAAGTCATTTTACACGGCCTCATATACAATGCTTGCGGGCCTTCTGCTTGGACTCGCGTTGTTTATCACGGGATACTTTAACCTCACTGCGTTTGAGCTGCTTTGCGCAGGGATTATCTTTTGTTGGTTTGTGGTGTTTATACGCCAGATCGCGACAATTGAAGCGAACCAGAATATTGATGCATTCATATAGGATAAAGACTCCATTTTAGTCTTTGAGTTCAAAGAGAATTCATAATTATTTCTTACTATGGGTATATGGGCATAGAGACATATGAACGACCTCGGGAAAAGTTGCGCAGTAAAGGTGCTGGTGTGCTGAGTCTTGTAGAGTTATTCCATGTCATCATTGGAACTGGCGGCGGCGCTGCGTCTGGCTCAAAGCTTGCTCGTGAGGTGCTCGAACTGCATAAACGGCAAAATATTACCTATCTATCACTTCGAACAATTAAGGGGTTAGGTGATGCAAAGGCGTGCCAGATACTTGCTGCGGTCGAACTCGCGGGGCGTATAGGGAGGCTCGATGCTTAACGCGGCCATACATACCCTTGATGTCGGGCAGCTCTTAAAGTGGTATAGCAGGGCACAGATTGATTATGCTCAGCTGTACATGTCGATATACGCCGCGTTTAATGCTTGGTATCGGGCTACCACAAATACGGTGAATGACAGGCAAGCAATAAACATCCTCAGGTCTGGAGTGGGGATGTGGAATGATTATTGTCAGGGTGATGGTATGCAGGAGCTGCAGTATCCAATGGCGCTATTGGTAGAGCTCACACAACGTGAACCCCTTTCACATGCAACACCCCATTGGAAGGGAGAGGTGGCGGGTACTAAAGACTGGGCGTCTCTGCTAGAATATTGGTATAGAGTGCGATGTCTGGTAATGCACGGGGCTGAAATCAATCCCCACTATGTGCATCTTGCTTATGAAACATTGAATATATTCATGGGCGAGGTTATCCAGCGGAGCGGTATAAATACTGTTTACAACACCTATAAAAAGGGATATAATTAGTGCATACGCCGTGGGGTATTTTATCCTGTGCGAAAATAATTATTAAAGGAGAACTAACTAAATGGCAGATTTCGACCGAAGCAAGCCTCACGTAAACGTTGGTACCATGGGTCACGTTGACCACGGTAAGACCAGCCTTACTGCTGCAATTACTCACGTACTTGCAAAGAAGCTTCCAAGCGACGTTAACAAAGCTCGTAACTACGACGAAATTGACAACGCGCCAGAAGAAAAAGCACGTGGTATTACCATTGCTACATCACACCAAGAATACGAATCAGAAGCTCGTCACTACGCGCACGTGGACATGCCAGGACACGCTGACTACGTTAAGAACATGATTACCGGTGCCGCACAAATCGACGGCGCAATCCTTGTGGTTGCTGCTAACGACGGTCCACTTCCACAAACCCGCGAACACGTACTTCTTGCTCACCAAGTTGGTGTGCCAAAGATCCTCGTATTCCTTAACAAGATGGACCTCGCTGACCCAGAACTCGTAGAGCTCGTTGAAATGGACATCCGTGAACTTCTTGCTAAGAACGGGTACGACGAAGACGCTCCAATCATCAAGGGTTCTGCTACACAAGCCCTCGAAGGTGACGCTGCTGCTGAAGACGCGATTATGGAACTTGTTGCTGCACTTGACAGCTACGTACCAGAACCAGCTCGCGACCTTGACAAGCCATTCCTTATGCCAATCGAAGACGTCTTCTCTATTAAGGGACGTGGTACAGTTGCTACCGGACGTATCGAAACTGGTGTTATCAACATCAACGACCCAGTTGAAATTGTCGGTATTCGCCCAACTCAAACTTCTACCGTTACTGGTATCGAAGCCTTCAAGAAGAACCTCGATCGTGGACAAGCTGGTGACAACGCCGGTCTCCTCCTTCGTGGTATTGAGCGCGAACAAATCGAACGTGGTCAAGTTATTGTTAAGCCAGGCTCACTTACTCCACACACTGAGTTTGAAGCTGAAGTTTACATCCTTAAGAAGGAAGAAGGCGGTCGCCACACTCCATTCTCTAAGGGGTACAAGCCACAGTTCTACTTCCGAACAACTGACGTTACCGGTGAAGTTGAGCTTCCTGCTGATAAGGAACTCGTTATTCCTGGTGACACCGTAACCTTTAAGGTTACCCTGCTCGCTCCTATTGCTATGGAGCAAGGTCTTAACTTCGCAATCCGTGAAGGTGGTAAGACTGTTGGTGCAGGTGTTGTTACCAAGATTGTTAAGTAGTTCTCCTACTTCAACACGAAATACTCCCGAGCAATCGGGAGTATTTTTTGTAACGAGAAATGCGATGCCCCGCCTACTCTTCGAGAGCAGGGGAGGCTCGCATCGAAGGATTGACGGGGTCAGGTGCCTTTTCCGATGTACAACCGCGTGAAGATCCCGCTTGGAACAGGAACGTACGAGTTGCTCGTTGGGGCGTAAAGATTGGTGAACTTCAGGCCAGGAGCGCCAGCTTTCGCTAGTTCGTCGTTGACGACCTCTGCGATAAGCTTGCGATCGTTGCTTGCCAGGAAAGGGGATACGATAATCGACGCTTCGGGTCTGTTGCCCTTGCGGATGCTCCTTTCGACTTTCTTGATGAGGACGGGGATCTTTCGTTTGATCTTCCGTCGGATTTCCTGCCGTTCTTGCTCGTCCAACCTTTCCTGAGCGCGCTTGTCGGCTCGCTCGAGCTGTTCATTGCTGAGCAGGGTGTGCCAGTCAGCATGCTGGACGATGCGGTTTCTCCTACTCATGCTTGTCCTCTCTAAGAATGGAATAGGCTAATGCTATTATACAATAATTATGTTTGTGTGTCCACTTACTATAAAAACACCCGGGTTGATCGGGTGTTTTGGTTCCGTTGGTAAGGTTACAAGGATTAACTTTCCCAGGTAACGTTCTTCACTTTGCGGGTGGCAATGAGAATAACGTCGATGAGCCACCAGATACCAAAAGTAAGCCAAGAAAGCAGAAGCTTTGCGACACCAAGGCCAATATGACCGAGGTAGAAGCGGTCTACACCAAGTGAGCCAACGAAAATTGACAGCAGTACAGCAACGAGGTGATTTTTTGCACCAGGTACGTGTGCAGTTGCTGCTGGGGCTGTTGCGGCTTGAGCCCCAGTGGTTTCTTCAGGTGGAGTTGAAGAGAGAGGCTCAGTACTTGATGCTGGGTTGGGGGTGGTAGTTTCAGGTGCTGGCGAAGGAACAGGGGGCACTACAGGAGTTGCGCCCGGTGCTGGGCTGATCTCTGGAGGTGTTGGTGATGGGGCTGGTGTTGGGTTTGGATTTTCGGCCGGTGAGGTTGTATCGTTATCTTGCACAGGATGTCTCCTTAAAATTAAACATAAGTATGACCCAAGTATAGCAAACGTGTGTAGTAAGATATACCTATGGTATATAAGAGATCTCGGAGGGCGTCTACCTGGGTGAAGACCCACCTCATTGCAATTATTTGTATAAGCTTAGTGGTGATGGCATCCGTCAGTCTCCTTGTGTGGCATTTTGTTGCAACGGATACTCTCATTGCATCTACGGAGGTGCAAATTCGGCAAACACAAGAGGAGACCACTCGCATTGCAGAGGAAACCCAAAAAAAGATAGCTCAGCGTGAAGCTGAAGAAAAAGCTCGGCAACAGGCGGCGGCTAAAGATGCTGCCGAAAAGGCAAAAACCGGCTCTGGAGCGGTGATTGATTCAAAAGCCTGCAATAATGCATCGACACACGTCAACCCCGCTTCAATTGATGTCGTCGTCAATAAAAAGCACTGTATTCAGCCGTTAAACTACTCTCCGTCTGACCTCGTCACTTCAAAGGGTGCTACCTTAAGCGCTAAAGCGATCAACTCTTTTAATGAACTATACGCAGCGGCGGCTGCAGCTGGCCAGCCGTTCTATGTAACCAGTAGTTACAGATCGTAGGCAACGCAGATTTCAACGTACAATCGTTGGGTTTCTATCAGCGGCGCCACCGGTGCTGACACATATAGTGCCCGCCCAGGATACAGTGAGCACCAAACGGGCTTCGCCTTTGATGTTGCGGCAAGCGGCTGTACGCTCGACTGTTTTGGTAAAACGTCTCAGTACCAGTGGTTCCAGCAAAATGCTGCACACTACGGGTTTATTCAACGGTATTATGCAGGGTACGAGGCTATTACCGGATATAAGGCTGAAGAGTGGCATTATCGCTATGTCGGTGCCGAGGTTGCGAAAGATATGCAGGTAAAGGGTATAAAGACACTTGAGCAGTACTGGAATATCAGTGGGGGAGATTACTAAAATCAACCAATGCGAAAGCCCCGCAGCTCCCGCAGGCGCTACCGGCAGTCTTGCCGCTGGCGATTCGTCATGTCCGCTGTGTAGTACTCGGTGAGTGACGCGAGAAGTGGTACGGGTAGAGCCGGAACCAGTCGGCGGTGGCTTCGAGAGAAGCGTCGAAATGTCCGACGTAGCCTTCGAGCTGTCGGCTGACCATCGAGGTGTGGCCTTCGCTGAGCTGATCCATTCCGACGACTTCATCGTAGGAGATGAACAACAGCGCGCGTTCGGGCTGTTCGGCGTTGGCTCGGACGATTGCTTCGCGCACTCGATGGCGGAAGGTCTCGGTGATCGTCGTAGCCTCCTCGAATTCGTGGAGCTGCGTGGGTGACATAGAAAACCTTTCGGTCGGTGCATCGCTGCAGATAAGGGGGTTAAGGGGCGATTCTTGCGGTACTTCATAACAGATACGAGGTATTGTCAATCAGGGGTCGATGTACTATAATAATTGGGTATTATTAATTACCCCGATAACTCGGCCAGACGTAAACCGCAAGGATACGATTCGAGCAGAGGTTACGGAGTCGCAGCCCAGCGTTACGAGCAAAGAAAGGTTTCTTCCATATGGCAGAACAAGAAGGTCTACGTATTCGTATTCGCCTTAAGGCATACGACCACAAGGTTATTGACCAATCAGCAAAGCAAATTATCGACACAGCGATTCGTACTGGTGCAACTATTGCCGGTCCAGTGCCACTTCCAACTCGTCGTAGCACCTTTACCGTTGTGAAGTCACCACACGTCTACAAAAAGGGTGGTGAAACATTCGAAATGCGCGTACACAAGCGTCTTATCGACATCACTGGTGCAACACCAAAGACTATCGACAGCCTGCAAAACCTCAGCCTTCCAGCTGGTGTAGACGCAGAAATCCGTATGTAATAAAACAGATCGATAAAAATAACCCCTCTCATGAGGGGCTATTTTATTTGCTAAGCGAGCGGCTAGAGGCCAATCAGCTGGGTTTGCTGGGCATCAATAAGTGTAGCAACTTCGATTTGGAGCTTAAGAATCCAAAGTTGAGCAAAGATGATAAAGGCGACAAGGACGATCCAGTAGACGGTTTGCTTTGTAATCCTAAAGCCAGTGAACTCTTCACTATCTTTCGCCACGCGGAATGAGCGCATTTCTGGTTGCTTTTTCGCAACGGTGCGCTTAACGGCAGCTTTCTTCTTGACGGGTGTCTTTTTCACCGCGGTTGATTTCGCTGCTGTTTTCTTTGGCGCAGCTTTGCTTGTTGTTGTCTTTTTCTTGGTCGTTGCCATGTAATGATGCCCTTTAAGCTAAAATTAACGCATTTATACCATGAGTATGCCGAATCTTGCGTATAAACACAAGCTTTT
>CAZMJB010000029.1:0-12488 GCA_964566735.1 uncultured Candidatus Saccharibacteria bacterium | reverse complement strand
ATCTCAGTGTAGGAAGTAACGCAACTATTTGAACTTTCATATGTTTTCTTACATCTCCTTGTTTGAATACACTAAAACAAACATTAGTATCGAAAACGAGTTGATGGCATCACCGATGCTCCGCCAAAAACAGCTACTCTCCCGAGTAACTGTCGAAGTGTTGTCCTTCTAGTACCGCTTTCGTGCCAAGTAAATCCTGTTACTTTCACCAGCACAGCCTCTGCTTTCGGGGAGTGCAAACAGAAGTGAAAGGGCAGCATGACACTTGGCGCGAGAGCGCGGAACGAAGGCTATGAGCAACACACTAGATGCCCCGGGTTTTCCCGGAGCGGTCAGAAAAGTCCAGCGGTGCTCTGATTCACCGGTTCACACGCCCTAATTATTCCAGCGGCGTTTGCTGCAACCTGAATCGCATAGAGCCACCGCTTGGGCTCCACAGAACTTATTGCCCCAGCTGGAAAGGGCGTTAAAAACTTAAGCGATATGGTATGATAACAGGGATGTTACCACGATTAATCGCCACTATATCCTTAGCAAGCCTCGTTGTGCTAAGCCTCATGCTGACCTTTACCTCGCCAGCAACCGCCGGTCCTTTCGGCCTCCTTGTGATTTTTGTTACAGCTTATCTAACCTTTGTGGGATTGATAAGCTTTTTTTTGTTTGGTATCAACCGCCTGGTCATTATGGTTACTTCGGGCATGACGCTCCGAAAGCCTATTCAGCGGATGGACTTCAAGCGCGCCTACTACTACAGTACCGTCCTCGCTGCTGCACCAGTGATGCTCATCGGACTACAATCTGTCCAATCGATCGGCATTTATGAATTCCTGCTGGTCATAATCTTTGAAGTTGTAGCATGCCTCTATGTTAGTAAAAGGATGAAATAGCCGCTTTACGGATGAGTTGCACCCCGATAGGGATATTTATCGAACTCAACCAAAAACGACAGACCTTCCTGACTTTACAAGGACTGTCTGAGCAAAGCGAGTTCCGTAGGCAACAGCGAAAGACTGTTGTTTTGATTTGGCGTGAGATAACGAAGCTGTAGAGGGGTGCGATTCATTCACGAAAAAAGCATATTCAGTATGCCTTTTCCTCATGTCCTTATGCTATCTCGCGACGGGGTCGCGACATACCACTGCGTTCGCTCGAAAAAGCATGAGTATCATGCTTTTTACTCGCTCTCTTGTGGTATAATTCCAGATATGCAACCAGAGAATTCTCGTCCTGCTGCTTCGGGTAGTGAGCAGCTTCCAATGCCACCATCTATCGGGCCGGAAAGCGTACCATCGCTACCGCCGCTCGATAGCCGTCTTGAGCGTGGCCAAGAGCGTGTCGAGCAAGTGGCTGAAGCGAGCGCAAGGGTGAGCGACGCGGCAGCTGCGGCAACTGCGACGGCAATAGCACAACCGGCCGCACCGGCGCAGGCGCCACCACCAGCGGACCCGGCGGCTTCATCAGCAACACCACTTGTTGCGGCCGACGAAGACCTTATCGAGAAAGAGTGGGTCGATAAGGCGAAGGAAATTATCGAGCAAACGAAAGACGATCCGCACGCTCGCACCCAAAAGGTCAACGAGCTACAACGAGATTATCTGCAGAAACGATACGGTAAGGTAGTCGGCGCCAGCGAATAAGCCGATAACAACCAAAAGAGAGAAGAGGGAGCGTGGTAGGAATCATCATTACGGTAGTCATTGTCCTCCTTGCAGTAGCAGGAGTGGGTGGCTTTGCATTTATGCAGTACCGTAAAGTCCTTCGCGAAGCGAAAAACTACGAGCGTGGTCTAAAGATGGTTCCGCTCTATATTCATATCCCACCAATTAGCTCGGACATTGCTGGCAACGGCCGCGACGAACGTGACCTCACCGAAGAAGTCCTTAGCCAGGCGCAGGTGATGTACAACATTATTGCCAGCACTGCGACTAAAGGCTTCAAGAGCCGCATGTATGGGCAACGCCACATTTCATTTGAAATCGTCGCCCACGAAGGACTGGTACATTATTATGCAGTCGTACCGGTTTCACTTATTGATGTGATTCAGCAGGCGGTCGCGGCGGCATATCCATCGGCGCGTCTTGAAGAAGTCAGTGAGCGCAACATCTTTAATCCGGCCGGTCGCATGAGCGGCACGATTGGTGGCGAGTTCACTTTAAAGAAAGATTTCGCGTACCCAATTGCTACCTACCAAGAATCAAAGCGTGATGCAGCGCGTGCGCTATTGAATGCACTTTCTGGTGCGACGCGTGAAGATGGTATCGGCATTCAAATCCTAATTCGTCCTGCACAAGACGGATGGGCGAAGACCGCACAAGCAGTGGCTGAAGGGATTCGCAAGAACAAGGGCAAGAAGTCTGGCCCAACGACAGTCATGACCGGCATCATGGAGGCGCTTTGGAAACCACCTGAGTCTCAAGACGTAAAGCCAGAGGACAAGCAGCTCAGCTCGGCTGAGCAAGCCACCGTTGAGGGGATTGATGAAAAGACGCGCTACCCAGGATACGAAACGTTGATTCGTGTGGTTGCTTCGTCGAACACCTCGGCTCGTTCGCAGGCACTTATGAATAACGTCGTGGCGGCATTCTCGCTGTTTGATTCAACTCAGAACAACGGCTTTAAGTTTGCGGTCTCGAAAAACATCGAAGAATTTGTGACGGCCTATATATTTAGGTTCTTCCCCCAAGAAATCAACCAAAATGTCCTCAATACTGTTGAGCTGGCAACTATTTTCCACCTGCCAAACCAAAATTCTATTCCGACTTCACAGGTGCAACGTCAATCTGCCAAGCAGGTGGATGGTCCAACGCAGATTATGGAAGACGGGTTCCTCCTTGTCTACTACGAGTTCCGCGGTGTAAAGAAACCAATCCGCTTGGCACCAAAAGACCGCCGCCGTCACACCTATATTATTGGACAGACCGGTACGGGTAAGTCGAAGCTGCTTGAGAACCTTGCTTACCAAGACATGATGGATGGTCGTGGCTTCGCGTTCATCGACCCGCACGGTGACTCGGCCGAAGAGCTGCTTGGTATGGTGCCAAAAGAGCGCGTTGAAGACGTCATTTACTTTGCGCCAGGTGACATGGAGATGCCAGTCGGGCTCAACCTGTTTGAGTTTGAAAACCAAGACCAGCGCGACTTCATTATTCAAGAAACTATCGCCATGCTGTATAAGCTGTATGACCCAGGCCACACCGGTATTATTGGTCCACGCTTCGAATCGTGGTTCCGTAACGCTGCTCTTACGGTGATGGCCGACCCGAATGGTTCGTCATTCCTCGACGTCCAGCAAGTATTCATCGACCAAGCCTTTGCCGATGAAAAGATTAAGCACGTTACTCAACAAACAACGCTCGACTTCTGGAATAAAGAGATGGCGCAAACAACTGAGTCGGCGAAGGGTGAAATGCTTGGGTGGTTTGCAAGTAAGTTCGGTGCCTTCTTGGCAAACGACATGATGCGTAATATTATTGGCCAGACCAAGAGTGGCTTCGACCTGCGTGAAATCATGGACAATAAAAAGATCCTTTTGGTGAATCTTTCAAAGGGACGAGTAGGGGAGCTTAATTCGCAACTCCTTGGTATGATCTTCGTGATGAAGTTTAACGCTGCCGCCATGGGCCGCGCCGACATGCCGGAAGACCAGCGCCAAGACTTTAGCCTCTACGTGGACGAGTTTCAGAACTTTGCCACCGACAGCTTCGCGACGATTCTATCTGAGGCTCGTAAGTACCGCCTAAGCCTGGTGCTGGCGAATCAGTTCATGACACAGCTGACCGATCAAATTCGTGAAGCGATTCTTGGTAACATCGGTACTGTCATTAGCGGTCGTATCGGTATTACCGACGCCGAGATTTTGGTGAAGAAGTTTACGCCAACCTTTGACGTCGAAGACCTGACGCGTATGCCAAACTTCCAGACTATTGCATCGGTCATGATCCAAGACGTACCATCGGCTGCCTTTAGTATGTCGCTGCTGCCTCCACTTGGTCAGCCAAACCCACAGCTGCGTGATGCGCTGAAGAAGCTTTCGGCGACCAAGTTTGGTAAACCACGCGCGCAAGTTGAGCAAGAGTTCTTCAAGCGCATGAGCGTTGGCGATGAAATTAAAAAGCAAAAGATGGAAGCCCTTAAGAAAGCACAAGAAGAACGTATGGCGGCCTTTAAGGCGGGCGGACCTGGTGGAATGGGTCCAAATGGCACCGCGCCAGGCGGCGCACCTGGGCAGGCTCCTATGCGTCCACAAGGTGCACCAATGGCACCGCCGCAACCGCCATCGTTCCTGGATGAATGGCTCTCAAAGCGCCAGCAGATTATTGATACGCAGAAGCAGGCGTCGGGCGGACCTGCGAAACCAGTCGCACCGGCACAGTCGGCTCCGCAGCAACAAGCTCCCGTAGCTCCAGCGCCAAACCCAGCCTTTGGCCCAACCGCTCGGCTTGATGAGCGTCCGCAGCCAATTCCAATGACACCAAGCCAGGCTCCAAGCGTACCCGCTGTGCCAAACCCTGCGCCAACGCAGCCACCAGCGGCCCCCGCGCCGACGGCGCCAGTCGAGCCAGATAAACTGCACATCCGCGACACCAGCGCTAACAGTGGTGACGACGGTGTATCAGTGAAACTACGGTAATATGAACACACTAAAAAAGAACCCTCCACACGGAGGGTTCTTTTATGTAAAAGGCGAGTGACTAAGCTTTTTTACCAGTAATCATGACCTTGAAGAAGTCATAGAGGATACCAAGGATCCATCCGACGATAAAGGCACCGATGGTTTCAAACCCTGAAAGCGTGTAGCCATAGAACTTCGATACAAGGTAGACGCCGAGTACAAGCACGAAAGCCACGAGTGCACCGGCAAGAATTGCATTCGGGCGAGCAATAGTGCTGCCTACAACTTCGCTGGTCTTTTCAATGACCGGGTTGTGAATGACCTTACTGAATGCACGCTGCGTCGGGCTGAGCTCTGACTGCAGTTGCTTCATGTGGTGCTTGTAGCTGGCGTTGCGTTCTTTCTTGCTCACGACGCCGTGACGGCGCTTCGCAGGGGACGCAGCGCGTTCTTTGCCCTTCTTTTCGGCGCTGCCGCGTTCTACGCTGACCGCTTCTTTGAGCGCCTCGTGACGTGCTTCTTTTTCGGCCTTTTCGCCGTTCTCGACGGTACTTTTTTCAACCGCTCGTTCTACCGAGGCTTCAGCCTTAAGGTAGCTTTCGAGTTGCTCTGGACTGAGCTCTTTGTTCTCGGGGGTGCGTGTTTCTGGTGCATCCCCGTGGAATTGTTCCGCACCCATTAAATTGTTCCTCCATTCACATCGCGACGGATAAGTCGCACTTCTGTACTAAGTTGGCGAGAGCGGAAGTAGAAGAAGGTAACAATCGAGAGGATAATACCGGCAAAGATAATGTTCTCGGTTGGTCCAGTCTTTGGAAGCTCAGGAACAACTTGCTCAATTACTTTTGGTGTTGGGCAGGTGACCGGAATGATCACATACTTGTCATAAAACGCATTATCAATCTTACAGTTGTACGATGTTGCGTCGCTCAGTCCGACAGGGGTTGCTGGGATGGTTGCAAGGATCTGCATAGTAAATGTGCGCACTTGCTTTTCACCTGGTGCGAGGTTCACATTTGGCCAGCTCAAAATACGCGTTTGTTCGTTGTAGGTAGCGCCCCCGTTATCGACAACCTTTGCGTACTCGAGTGCGTCACCAATGTTGTCTTCGAAGCTAAATTCTTTTGCGGTACCACCGCTGTTTTCAGCGGTAAGCGTGAAGGTAATGCGGTCGTTTTCACGTGCCGTTGTTTGCGTTGCGTCAACGTTGCCCTGCGATACATTCAAAGCTGACTTAGAAAGTTCGATCTTTGCTGGCGGGGTCGTACAGCCAACCGGAACGGTAATCGACTTGTCGATAAAGTTATTGGTCATTTCACACTTCGTGGTGGTTGAAACAAGACTACTGTTCATTTTTACGGTGTAGCTGCGTGATACCTTGCCGCCTGGGCCAAGGTTGGCTGATGGCCATGTGAGTGTCTTGGTGGTTGCATTTAAGGTACCGCCGCCTGTGTTGGTAAGCTGTGAGTACGAAAGTACCTCGCGGAGGTTGTCTTTCATTTCGACAGTCTTTGCCGTGCCGCCAGTGTTTTGTGCGGATACGGTATAGGTGATAACGTCATTTTCTTTGGCGGCTGTTTTGCTTGCCTCGATGTTCTGGGTTGAGTTCACGGCTGTTTTAGAAGCGACAATTTTTGCCGGTGCTGGAGGCGGTACTGGTTTTTCCGGGTAGATGTCGGTAATGAGGTTACCGCAGTACTGCATGATGGCGAACCAACCGATTTTACTCGAGTGACCGATGTAGGCCCAGATCTTGGTGTCGCGGGCGTTAGCCATGTTGAGCGGACGACCATAGAGGTCTGTCACTGGCTGGTAATTGCTATTCGTAATAGAAACGGCCTTAGCGCCTGGGCGGTTCTCGAAGCCCCAGCCAATTTTATTGCCTACAGTAAACTGACCAAACTTTGTGGCGGTAATTTCTGCGCGGGTAATACCAAAGTAGTTGTAGATGTCTTTTAGGTGGTACTTATTTTGGTCGTAGGGACCTAAAAAGTTATTGAACGAGCGGTTCGAGCCTAGTCCAAGTCCGCCAGGAATCATATCTCCAGGGTTCGCGGCGTTCGCAGGTTCAGGCGCCTGGAATACAACAAGACTTTGCACAACAAGAGCGAGTGCAACGAAAATAAGGCCAAGGCGCCGTGTGGCCTGCTCTTTACGAAGCCGGCGGGCGTAAAAGCCAAGTTGACCTACAAGTGCAGGGCTAAACGAAAGCTGAGAAACGATTTTCTTAAACATATATATGTGTTTTTTGGTTTTTAAGTGTTGTACCTCTTGCTAGAAGATTAGCATAAGAAATATGTTCAGTGCAAGTAAAAAGTAGGTAATTTTTTTGTTCAATTCAGGGGTATGGTTGCGTTTTCCCCATTGTGTTATAATGGTGCCAGATAAACGGCCGGTGGGCGTCCGCGAAAAGCAGTCCAAACACGGACTGTAATTATGTCAGAAATAGGGGAGATAAGGTTAGAAATGGCTCAAAAAACAGACAATTCATACGATGGCTCGCAGATTCAGGTCCTTGAAGGGCTTGAGCCAGTACGTAAGCGTCCTGGAATGTACATCGGAAGTACCGGTTACGATGGTGTGCACCACCTCATTAAGGAAATTGCCGACAACTCAATCGACGAAGCGATTGCTGGATACGCAAGCAAAGTAGAAATTATCATTCTTGATGATGGCGGTATTACTATCACCGACAACGGACGTGGTATCCCTGTCGACAAGCACCCTAAGACGGGCCTTTCAACGCTTGAGACGGTTCTGACCGTGCTTCACGCCGGTGGTAAGTTTGGTGGCGGTGGCTACAAGGTGTCATCTGGTCTTCACGGTGTGGGTTCAAGTGTGGTGAACGCGCTTTCAAACCACATGATCGCTGAAGTTGTGCAAAAGGGCGAGCTCTACCGCATCGAATTCGAGCGCGGTGGCGTCAAAGTGCCATTCAAGAAGGTCGGTAAAACCGATCGTCCAACCGGAACTGCCATCACTTTCTACCCAGACGAAACAATCTTCAAAGAAACCGTTACCTTCGACTACAAGTGGGTGGTTGACTACATTCGTCACCAAGCCTACCTGACAAAGGGTATCTATCTTTCTGTACTCGACCAGCGCACCAACGAACGCGCAGCCTTCTACTTTGAAGGGGGTATTCAAAGCTACGTAAAGCATCTCAACATTGGTAAAGATGTTGTCACCGACAGCGTGTTCTACGTTGAAAAGCAAGTTGAAGACTCAATGGTGGAAATTGCTGTGCAGTACAATGACACGTTCGTTGAGCTCGTAAAGCCATTCGCAAACAACGTCCTTACCCCAGACGGTGGTACGCACCTCGTTGGGTTCCGCACCGCTTTAACTCGCGTCATTAATGACTACGCACGTAAGAACAGCCTCCTAAAAGAGAAGGAAGACAACCTTACAGGTGACGACATCCGCGAAGGCCTCACTGCAATTATTCTTGTGAAGCTTCCGGACCCTCAGTTTGAAGGTCAAACCAAGAACAAGCTTGGTAACCCTGAAGTTCGTCGTTACGTTGAACAGGTGATGAACGAGTACTTCTCGTACTACCTCGAAGAAAACCCAGAAGTAGCGAAAAAGATTGTCGGCAAGGCACTGCTCGCGGCGCGTGCTCGTAAAGCAGCCCGTGCGGCACGCGACAACGTGCTTCGTAAGGGTGCACTCGATGGCATGGGGCTTCCTGGTAAGCTGTACGACTGTTCAAGCAAGAACCCAAGTGAGAGTGAAATCTACATTGTAGAGGGTGACTCTGCTGCCGGTTCCGCAAAGGAAGGTCGCGACAGTAAGACGCAAGCTATCTTGCCACTTCGTGGTAAGGTCCTCAACACTGAGCGTGCACGTCTTGATAAAATGTTCGCTAACAAAGAAATTGTTGCCATGATCCAAGCCTTTGGTGTGGGAATTGGTGAATCATTCGATGCAAACGGACTTCGCTACCACAAGATTATCATCATGACCGATGCCGACGTCGATGGTAGCCACATTGCAACGCTGCTTTTGACCTTCTTGTTCCGCTACATGCGCGAAGTCATTGAAGGCGGCTACGTATACCTTGCACGTCCACCGCTTTATAGTATTAACCGTGGCCAAAAGAAGCAGTACGTCTACGACGAATCTGCGCTTGAATCTGCGCTCCAAGAGCTTGTGGCTGCTAAAGAAGAACGCGGTACTGCCGTTGACGCTGATGCCGACCTTGTAAAGCAAGCGGGTGTAACTATCTCACGATTTAAGGGTCTTGGTGAAATGGACGCCGACCAACTTTGGGACACAACGATGAACCCAGAAAACCGTGTCCTGAGCCAAGTGCGTATCGATGACGCTGAACGTGCCGATGCAATCTTTACAAAGCTGATGGGTGACGAAGTATCACTTCGCAAGTCATTCATTCAAACACGCGCGAAGAACGCTAATCTTGATGATCTGGATATTTAGGGGATAAGGAACTGTTATGAACGAAGACAACATACCACAAAACGAAGACCTGCCTGTTGAGGGCGAGGTAATCACCCCTGAAATAGCAGGGGGCGTTGAGCAACGAACACTCGAAAGTGTGATGGAAGACAGCTTCTTCCGTTACTCAATGAGTGTCATTATCGACCGTGCACTCCCAGACGTGCGCGACGGTCTTAAGCCAGTGCACCGCCGTATCCTTCACTCAATGAATGTGAACGATAACCATAGCAACGCAAAGTTCGTAAAGAGCGCGCGTATTGTCGGTGACGTAATGGGTAAGTACCACCCGCACGGTGACTCATCTATTTACGACTCAATGGTTCGTTTGGCGCAGCCTTGGGCACTTCGCTACCCACTCGTACAGGGTCAGGGTAACTTTGGTTCAATGGACGGCGACCCGGCAGCGGCAAGCCGTTACACCGAGGCACGTCTGCAAAAATTCTCTGATGAAATGCTTGCTGACATCGAAAAGCAAACCGTTGATTTCCGTGATAACTACGATGGGTCTGAGCAAGAACCTGTTGTACTTCCGGCAAAGGTGCCAAACCTGCTTTTGAACGGACAAGTTGGTATTGCGGTGGGTATGGCGACCAATATTCCGCCACACAACCTCAGCGAACTCGTTGACGCGGCAATTGAACTCATCGAAAACGAACACGCGACCATCGACGACCTTCTGAAGCACGTCAAGGGGCCAGACTTCCCAACAGGTGCCGTTGTCTACGGTGGTGCGCCAATGAAGCAAGCCTACCTGACAGGACGCGGAAGTGTTACGATGCGCGCCGTTGCGAACATTGAAGAAACTAAGAAAGGCCGTCACCAAATTATCGTGACAGAAATTCCGTATGGTGTGAACAAGGCATCACTGGTTGAAAAGATCGCCGAGCTTTATAAGGATAAAAAGATCAACATTAGCGACCTGCGCGACGAAAGTTCACGGGGCAAGGTGCGCATTGTGATTGAAGTGAAGAAGGACGGCTACCCAAAGAAGGTACTCAACCAACTCTACAAGCTCACCGCACTTCAAAGTAGCTTCAACTACAACATGTTGGCGCTGATCGATGGTATCCAGCCAAAAATTCTTGGCCTCCAAGAGATGCTCCAAGAATTTGTGAAGCACCGTCAGCAAGTGGTGCGCCGCCGTACTGAGTTCGAACTCCGTAAGGCTCGTGAACGTGCGCATATTTTGGAAGGTTACAAGATTGCTCTCGATAACATCGACGAAGTAATCCGGATCATCCGTGCAAGTAAGACTTCAGACGAAGCGCAGAAGAACTTGATTAAGTCATTCAAGCTGTCTGAAATTCAGGCGCAGGCAATTCTTGCGATGCAACTTCGCCGCCTTACTGGCCTTGAGCGTGCTGCCATCGAGAACGAACTCAATGAACTCTTGAAGGCGATTAAGCGTTACGAAGAAATCTTGGCTGATGAAAACGAGATTCTTGCCATCATTAAGTCTGAACTTCTTGAAATGAAAGAGAAGTACGGCGATGAGCGTAAGTCCCAAATCATTAACCACGAACTCGGTAAGTTTAGTGACGAAGAGCTCATTCCAGAAGAAGAGAGCGTAGTTCTTCTTACAACAGAAAACTACATCAAGCGTACACTTATTACCGATTATCGCCGCCAAAACCGTGGTGGTAAGGGTAAGCGTGGTATGTCAACGAAGGAAGAAGATGTTATCGATCAGCTGATTCCTACCAACACCCACGATTGGCTCTTCTTCTTCACCAACAAGGGTCGTGTCTTCCGCCTTAAGGCATACGAAGTCCCAGCGGCAAGCCTTGCAGCCAAGGGTGTTGCGGCAGTGAACCTTTTGGCACTGCAGCCTGAAGAGAAAATCACATCAATCATCAAGCACGAAAAGAACGCGAGCGAAGAAGGCTATCTCTTCATGGCTACCACGAAGGGTACTGTCAAGAAGACACCTCTTAAGGACTACGCAAACATTCGTACGAACGGCTTGATTGCCATTAAGCTCGACGACGGCGATGAACTCCGCTGGATCAAGAAGACTTCAGGGCAAGATGATGTAATCATCTCAACATCTGCTGGTCAGGCAATCCGCTTTGGTGAGTCAGATGCTCGTCCAATGGGACGCGCAGCCCGTGGTGTGCGTGGTGTCCGCCTTCGCCCAAACGACAAGGTAGTCGGTATGGACATTGTGACCAACGACGACGGCCAGCTGTTTGTTATTAGCGACAACGGCTACGGTAAAATCACCAAGGCAAGCCTCTTCCCATCACACAAGCGTGGTGGTGTCGGTATCAAGGCTGCGGTCGTAACTGCAAAGACCGGTCCAATTGTTGCCGTACGTTCACTCGATGAAGACACCGAAGAAATCTTGCTCATTTCAAGCAAGGGGCAGGCAATCCGTGTAGGCCTTAAGGACATTCCAACACTCGGCCGCACCACACAGGGTGTTCGTATTATGCGCACGAACGAAGCTGACAAGGTTTCATCATTCGGTTTTGTTCCAAAGCAAACTGAACTCGATGAAACTGAAGAAGCAACAGATCCAAAAACAACGAAAGAATAGGGGTAGGCAATGGAACTCGTTTCACCATATATCATCGCAGCAGGACTTGGCTGGGTAGTCGCACAAGCGTCTAAATATGTGGTGGCGAGCTTCAAGCTCGGAAAGCTGGCGTCGTATCGCCAGCTTTACCTATCTGGACGCATGCCAAGTGCACACAGTGCAACCACGGTAGCACTGCTTGTGACCGTCGCTGCATTTAATGGTGTTCACTCGGCTATCTTTGGAGTAGCGTTCCTCCTCACCCTGATTGTTCTCTACGATGCCATGATGGTGCGTCGATCTTCGGGTGAGCAGGGTGTTGCGCTGACGGCATTTATGAAAGAGCAAAAGAGCAAGGTGCCATATCCGCGCGTTGCGATGGGGCACACCCCTATGGAAGTGGCGGTTGGGTCACTGCTTGGGCTTGTGGTTGGGCTTGCAGTTGTGACGTTTTATAACGGACTTGTATAGGCCTAAAACTTAGTTTGTGAATTTTGCTACAATTTTCTTCCAATAAGGTGTTGACCGAGAAGGAAATTTGGAGTATAGTTGGAAAAGTCTGGTCGACAGGACAAGTCTAACCACCAAGTTACTTATCCAATTAGTCGGCACTCAAACGTGGAGTTTGAAATAAAGACGTTCCGGCGCCCCTACGAAAATAGCGGTAGCGCCTAAAGCAGAAAACTTTGACAATTTAGTAGTGCAAATCTTTTGTCGCATAGAGCAATCTATGTAGATGAAAATCATCGTCAGTTAATATATGTATATTGAGTCTTGTACTGTTGAACAGTACATTTTTATGGAGAGTTTGATCCTGGCTCAGGATGAATGCTGGCGGCGTGCCTAACACATGCAAGTCGAGCGGCAGCGCGAGGAGTTTACTCCTTGGCGGCGAGC
>CAZMJB010000028.1:0-13228 GCA_964566735.1 uncultured Candidatus Saccharibacteria bacterium | reverse complement strand
GCCTTGAAATCACTTGCCAATACCGACGCAACCGTTGGTAACACCGCACAAACACTCACCATTCAAGGTAGCGCAGTCATTAACGGTCAGACGCTTGCCCGCGGCAACCTTAATGTCGCAGGTAACCTCCAAACTGGCGGGAGCATTACAACCCCAAGCCTTACCGTCTCTGGCGCAACCAACCTGAATGACACACAGGTAAACGGGCTTCAAGTTGCTGGCAACACTGCTATTCAAGGCACCACAACCCTTCGTGATCTTAACGTCTCTGGGGCGACATCACTGAGCGGACCACTCACCGCCTCACAAATTACCGTTACTCGCCTTATCCTTAGTGGCAATGCCTCACTTGAAGTGCCAAACCACATTAGCTTTACTGGCTCAACACCAAGCCGCACCACAAACAGTGGCGTGCTTGGAAACGGCGGAAGCGCGAATATTAGCGGCTCTGACACTGCCGGCACCATTAACGTGAACAGTGGCAATAACCCAACCTCAGGCTGTTTCATTAGTGTCCGATTCAACCAATCATTCCCACGCCAACCACGTGTCATCGTCAGTCCTGCTGGCCAAGCCGCAGGTCAAATGCAGTTCTACACCGAACGCAGCACGACCGGCTTTAGTGTCTGTAGTGCCAACGCTCCAGCGAGCAACCAATCCTTCGGCTTCGACTACTTCGTCACCTACTAAAAATCCGGCTTGAGCGCCAGATTATTTTTATACGTCCATAAACACGACCACTCGGTCGGCTTTCACATGCATCAGTGCTCGGTGCGCTTTAATGAGCATTGGCCCTTGGACACCTACCACTTTAATGGTGCAGGGAACGAGCATACAAAGGAAGTTGTGGTGACGCGGCAAAATATCAAACGGCCCGGTAGCGTTCACAGCACTCACGCTATACGCCTCGCCCTCGAAGTACACCTTAAACGGTGCATAGACCTTCACTTCCATTGTTGGCTTGCCGTGCTCGTCGGTCATTACTTCTCTTCTGATTTTTCTTTGTCGTCTTTTGCGTCTTCTTTCGATTCAGCTGGCTTGTCTTCAGATTCTTCAGCCGGCTTTTCCTCACCACCATCGGTTGGCGCATCGGCCTTCTTCTCTTCAGACGCTTCTTCGGCATTCACCTCAGCCTTGCCAATAATTTCCTCAACACCATTCAGCGTGTCTTCACGAGTCATGTGTTCACCAGGAACACCGGTTACTTTTTCCATCACGTTGAAACGCTGCTTGAAGAATTCAATCAAAGCCTTCGCCTTGTTGTAATCATCGCGGTCTTCCGTTGAAAGTTCAGATTCACCAATGATGGCAATAATACCCTTCAACGATTCATACTTCTGCAGAATTGCTGTTGCGCGGGTGGCGAGTTCATAATGGCGCTCACCCACAACTTCAGGAGTCAAAAGGCTCGACTTTGAAGCAAGAATGTTCACTGCCGGGCGAATACCCTGGGCAGCCACGGCACGGTCAAGCACGATGGTACTGTCGAGCTCGTGCTGAATCATCTGCACGGCCGGGTCACTCAGGTCGTCGGCAGGCACGTAAATTGTCTGCAACGCAGTAATTGAACCATTCGCGTTAGTAGCGAGGCGGTCCTGGAAGGTCTTAACGTCACTAAACACCGTTGGCTGGTAGCCACCTTCAGCGGGAGTCTGGTCGATAATAGTCGAGACCTCGTTCTTCGCCTGAATATAGCGGTACATGTTGTCGGCGAACAAAAGCACGTCTTTTTTCATGTCGTCGCGGAAATATTCGGCAAGTGTAATAGCGGCAAGGCCGATAAGGCTACGCTGCACCGGGTTTTCATTCATCTGACCAAAGAACATGGCGGTCGTTTTTAAAAGGTCGTTGTCACCCAATGTTTTGTACAGTTCATGACCCTCACGAATACGCTCACCAATACCGGCGAACATACTAATCGCACCCGATCCTTCGGCGACGTTATTGATAATCTCCATGGTAAGGACAGTCTTGCCCACACCAGCACCACCGACGATACCGATCTTGCGACCTTTCACAAATGGCGTGAAGAAGTCGAGCACCTTGAGGCCCGTTTCAAGCACTTCGTCTTTTTTGTTCACCAGACTTGTCTCTTGAAAGGCAGGAGCAAAGATTGGGCGTTTGATCATTTTGTCGAGCGTTGCTTGGTCAAGTTGTGGCTTACCGTCAATGGGACGACCCATCGTGTCCCACACGCGGCCAATCATTTCTTCACCCACCGGAATTTCGAGGCTACGGCCACTTCGCGTTACCGAGTCACCCTTTTGAATGCTGTAATCACCACCAATGTTCAGACACAGCGCCATATCTCCATTAGTAATACTGCTCACGAGTAGTGGTGATTTCTTTTCGTTATCGACGTAAAGCATTTCGTTAAGGTTTGGAATATCCTCATCAAACTGGACCTTAATGACCAGGCCCTTTAATGTACGGACAACGCCCTTTTTGTAAATTGTTTGGGTTTGATCACTCATTATGCAGCTCCTCCGGCACGAATTTTCTTAAGTCCAGCGAGGGATTCTTTAAGCCTTGTGTCTACTTGGTTACGTTTTGAACGGTTGTATTCGGTACGAAGCTCTCCGGCGTGTTCGATGGAACGTTCTTTCGCCGCCGACATCGCCTTAAAGCGACTGGCAACTTGCGCCAAACGACTGTCGTAAATAAACTGCGAAATTGTCAGACGTAAAATTGAATTTTCGAGGTAGGCGGCAACAGCGTAGGAGCTTGGCTCAAAAATGTAGGTTCTTTCGGTCACCAAATCATCGCCAGCGGTCGAAAGGTCGGCCACGCGCCCCTTGCTTGAAACCACTTCACTCAGGTCAACATCTTTAATTTCTTGCTGTGACAGTGAAATATAGTGTTGGTAGTAAATACGGCTCTGGGCGTACTTACGGGTAATGTCCATGAGGGGGTCAACGTTAATGTAGTCGTTTTGCGGAAGGTCAAAATAATACTGATAGTCGATATGTGACTGCTTAAGTTTTAGTGCCCCGTGGTGCCCAATAACCAATACGTCATTTTTGTTCGGATCGTAGCGCTCTACCACCTTACGCACAAGGCGGTTGTCGATGTCGCCACTTAGGCCTCCTTTTGCGGTAATAAGAATCAGCAGCTCTTTATTGATTGGCTTTTCGTCGACTTGGCGGCCAAAGTTAAAGAACGCATCGACGCGAATTTGCTTGTAGATATTCCAGACTTCTTCGAAGAACTGGTTACTAATGAGCACCTTGTTTTTCGTTTTCGCAATTTGCATACTACTGAGCGTTTCGAGTGCCGAGGTAAGGCTCACGACTGATCGTGCCGCGTTTTCCTCTGCTTTAATTTCAAGAGGTCGTCGCATTAGGCTTTCTCCTCTTTCTTGTCACCGGCTGGTGTTGGCTGTGCAGCCGCTTCAGCCTCTTCGGCTTGACGCTTCTTCTCTTCTTCTGCCTTAGCCGCCTTTTCGATGGCTGCGCGCTTCACTTCATCAATCGTCATTACTTCAGCTTTTAGCGCAGCCTCGAGTTCATCGTAGTTACCTACCATGTCTTTATCTTCTTTTAATTTCGCCGCGTACTCATGTACTCGCTCTTTGAGCTTCTCGACGTTAATAATTTCGTCGGGCGCACTGCCAAGGACGATACTCATAAGGAACTGCTGCTCTGCAAAACTGTACGTCTCACCAATCGCTTGGTTCATAAGTTTGAAGAGCACTTTACCCTTGTCGTAGTCGGCTTGGGCTTGTGGGCTGAGCTCGGTACCGAAGTGGGCGTATTCTTCTGCCGTACGGTATCCAGCAAGTGTAAGGTTAAGTTTGTCGGCAAGGCCCTTCTGGCGCTTGTTCTGGCCAACACCACCCACACGGGTCACCGACAATGCGGTACTCACAGCTGGACGCATGGTATCTTTGAAGATCTTACTATCAAGAATCCACTGACCGTCAGTAATCGACATGATGTTGGTTGGAAGGTACGCCGTAATGTCACCACCCGGTGCGTAGACAATTGGAATCAGCGTTTGGCTGGCGTGGTTTGATTCGGTCTTGCCGCCGCGCTCAAGCAGGCTCGAGTGCGTATAGAACATGTCACCTGGGTACGAGTCACGACCCGGGCTAACGCCGGCAATAAGGGAGATTTCACGGTAAGCCTGCGCGTGGGCGGTAAGGTCGTCGTAAATCACGAGGGTATCCATGTTGAGCTTGTGCCAGAAGTATTCACCGTGGGCCGCACCAACGTATGGCGCGAGGTAGGTCAAAATCAATGATTCAAAGGAGTTCGAGACAACAACTACGGCTTTCTTTAGCGCGTCGTTCTTTTCAAGGCTCGTCACAAGTTCAGCAACGTCGTGCTGACGCTTTGCGATAAGTACGTAAATAACGGTGAGGTCGGTATTCTTCTGGTTGATTGCTACCGAAGCACCGAGGGCGGTCTTACCCACCTTACTGTCACCAAGCATCGCCATACGCTGGCCACGGGCGAGTGAATATTCAAGGTCAAGGATGGTAATACCCGTTTCAACTGGCGTATCGAGGAGCTCACGTTCATACAGCATTGGTGCTGGGTGGAAGACATCCCAGTCTTGATCGGCGCTAATTTCACCCTTACCATCGATTGGCTCACCAAACACGTTCACCACGCGGCCGATAAAGTTTTTGCCCACTGGAATAGTAATGTCCGCCGCTTCAATGACACAGACCATACCGACTTGGAGTGGCGATGGATCGAGCTTCATCACCACAACGTGATCTTCGAGTACCTGGTGCACGTAGCCACGGGTATCGTCTTCAAAACGAACCGTTGCGTGCACGTTGGTTGGCTGCAGCCCCTTAACGCTTACCATGAATGAATCAATACCAATAATCTCACCGACAGGGTTGCCGCTGTTTACTAACGTATCGAATTTTTTATTTGCTGCCACGAAGCGCCCCCAATTCTTTCACCAATTCACCATGCTTGCTCTTGAGCGCATTGCGAACACTGAGGTCAAACACATGATTTGGCGTTCGCACGTACACACCAGCAACAAGTGCTGGCTGTAAATGCACATCAATCACCGTTTGCGGGTGGACCGATTCGCGCAACCATACAATAAGCTTCTGCAAGCTTTCAGCGTCGGCAATGACCGCAAAAGTCATATGAATAATTGGCGCACTATCTTTGAGCACGCGGAGCTGCTTAATAAATCCAGACCGAGCGCTGGTGTTTTGCAGGTCCACGACGTTCTTTTCCAAAAAGTCAGTCAGCTGAGGAGACATGGTTGGGGCGACTTTTTCTTTGATTCCCACTTTTTTACGAACCGAAAGGGTTGTTAGGGTGTTATCAACCGCTTCAAATTCGCGCACTAAGCGCGAGATGTCCGCCTTGGTCACAATGCTCGAAGGCAAAATAAAGCCGGTTTGCTGCCAAGCCGCAGACGCACGAGGACCAGCTACAGGAGCGGCCTCCTCATGTGCCTTGCCGCGAGTACGCGACTTGCGTGGTTTCTCTGCCCTTAGTGCGCTCATAGCGTCATGTCTTCCACAATGGCTTGCTTATTTTCATCCATTTGCTTAATGATAGCTGG
Organism: uncultured Candidatus Saccharibacteria bacterium; assembly: GCA_964566735.1. Lineage (GTDB taxonomy): Bacteria > Patescibacteriota > Saccharimonadia > Saccharimonadales > Saccharimonadaceae > Microsaccharimonas. The sequence continues at coordinate 7,687 of CAZMJB010000028.1, read as the reverse complement.
AAGCTGCGCCTTAAGGTCGTATTGATCACCAAGCGCACCTAATAGATAGTGCTCGACGATTACTGCCATGTTGTCCTGGAAGCCACTTACCAACATTTCCTGCTGGTCGCTCACATTCTTCTGGAGCGTGGTGGTCATGGTCTGGTATTGATCGTTGAGTTGCTGGGCACTTTGGTTGAGCCACTTGAGCGCCGCGTCTTGGGCTTCCTTCATGGCAACAATTTGGGTTTTGTTCTCTTCAAAGGCGGTGTGAAGAATACCCTGTTGGTCGGTAATGTTCTTCTGAAGGGCAGCGCGAAGCTGATCGTGCTGTTCTTTTAAGTCGCGCGCACTTTCAGTCATAGTGGTGAGCGCTTGCTCTTGGGCTTCGGTGAGTGACTTACTAAATTCAGCAAATTGCGCTTCGAGTTGCTTGGTTGCATGCGCCTTAAGATCAGCATTTACCTGTGCAATCGCGCCGTCGAGTTGCTTGGTAATGTGTTCTTTTAGCTCGGCGTTTACTGATGCGATGGTTTGTTCGAGATCACGCTTAAAGAGTTCGCCATTTTCGTTAATGACTTTTTCAAAATACCAACGCCCGTGGTTTCGGAGTTCCTCGCGGAAGTACTCGTCAAAGAAGTGCTCCTCTTCAGAAAGAAGGTCATCGCTGGCCGTCTTCTTCGGGTCCTGTTTATGTTGAAATAATCCCATGTTTTCCCACCTATTATCGTGCTAAAGCTTCAGTAGTAAGTATACCGCAAAAAGGCCAATAATTAATATCAATACCGCCGTTAAAATCACTTCCAGGATTGCCCTGAAGATTGACTTCTTCGACATCGGGTTGCGCCCAATCGAGATAACTCCGTTGCGAATGCCGGCGTACAGCACCGCAATGGCCGCAATCAGGCTAATGACCGCAATGGCCACACCAATATAAATACGAATTGGACTCACCTCTTTATCGGCAATCGCTTCGCCTACGCGTTTCAAGAACTCGGGCGCGTTGACGTCGGTGCTTTTGTGATTCGGGTTGCTTTTAATGTCGATGGTCACCGGTACTGAGCCGATTTTCACGGTCTTCGTGTCACCGTTCGTGTCCTTGAGTGTTGTTTCGCCGAGCGAGGCGCTTGAACTATTAAATGAAGCGTTTGCGCGGCCAAATACCGTTACTTCTTCTTCACCCGCTCGCATCGCAATACCATTCACCGATGAAAGCGTTAGGTAGTCGCCCGAGGCGATTTCACCTTCCTGTGTGGTTACCAGCACACTATAGGTACCCGAAACGGCCACAAAGGTTTCGTTTTCAATACCTTCCGTGGTGACAGAGAAAGGAAGTTGGGAGCGATCAACCACAACGCCGAACATATTACTCACATCGGCCTGAGTGGCAACTTTTACACGGTTCGAGTTTTCACCCGTCAGCACCACAATAGTACCAACGTCAATCGGTTGATCAGCGGCATACGAAGCAACGCTTCCACCCCCGTAGGTTTCAGCAGACGCCGGCGCAACACCAGCAACAGCTACCCCGAGGATAAGTGCCAAACTAATAACGATTCGTGAAAGTTTCACTGTTTGTTTACTCCCGTGCGCTCCCTATTCGCGCTTATGCCGATTATAGCATAACCGACATTCAATTTTGGGGCGTCAAGTTATGCACAAAACGAAGCTATTTTGGTTGAAAAATTCTGACGATTATATTGCTAGTTTTTCACCGCTTATGCTAGAATGACGACAAGCTTCGATGTACCACCACACGTCAAAAGTGAAATAAATATTTTTTCAAAATAACAGAGAAAAAATAAAGAAAAACAACAAAAAAATGAACGTGTGGTGCACATTCTCCACTATTTTTAATCAGCGACGTGTCTTGCAAATTGCAGGTCTTCTTACGCTATGTGTTGCATTTATTACAATGCTATTTTTAGCTAGTACTACGAATGCGGCTCCAGGCGTTAACCAGACCATCAGCTTCCAGGGTAGGTTGATGACGCCACAGGGACAACCTGTTGCAGAGGGCTACTACAACATCCAGTTCAAGATTTACCAAGACGGGAACGGCACAAGCGCCGGCAACCCAGGCGGAACGCTCGAATGGACGGAAACGCGCGTGAACAACGGCGGCAACAATGCAGTCTACGTCAAAAACGGATACTTCTCCGTCGATCTCGGCTCAGTCACCCCATTCGGCAACAGCGTCGACTGGAACCAAGACACTCTATGGCTCTCGATGAATATCGCAGGGTCTTCAACGCTTTGTAGCACTTTTGGTACTGCTCCTTGTTCGGCCGACGGTGAGATGGTACCAATGAAGCGCCTAACTGCCGCTCCATACGCGCTCAACGCCGGCAAAGTTGGCGGCAAGGGCGTCGACGAACTTATTCATAACGGTACAAGCCAACAAACTGGTAACTTCAATATTTCAGGAACTGGTATGGCAAGTCTCCTCCATGGTACTTCTGGCGTCGTCACACCACTCCTTGACCGGGCGGATGCTGGCACACTGAGCATCGGATCAACCAACGCCACCAGCATTCAAATAGGAAGCGGCACGGCCAACCAAACTATTAGCATTGGCACGGGAGCAGGCGACACAACACTCGCGCTCGGATCGGTTGCTGGCACCTCTTCGACCGCTATTCAAGGAGGTTCACTTGGTGTTTCCATTACTACGGGCGGCGGCTTCACCCTCCAAGGAAGCGACTCGGCAGTAGCAGCGCTTGATCTCGATACGACCGGTAATGTAAGCATCGGCTTGACCGAAGGTTCGGCGTTTACAATCAAGAACTCACAAAATGATCCTATCTTTGTTATTCAAGAAACGGGCGAAATGGGCTTCTCGGGGGGACTTTCATCAAGTGATAACCTCGCTGCATACTCGAGTGACCTTGAGTATTCTACTCGTTTGAGCACGGGCACTGACGGTACGGCAAAAATCAACACAACCGGTGACCGCCTCATTATTCAAAGTGGCGTCGCAGATCTTTTGACTGCGTATAACAATAACGGTGTTGCGAATATAGGCATTGGAAATGACGCGAGCTCTGGATACGCACTTGATGTAACGGGCAGTACAAACGTTTCGGGAACTTATGCGATTAATGGTGTGGATATCCTCAGTGGCAACAGCCTTTCTTTCACTGGTGCAAGCACATCAACAATTAGCTCGGCCGCTGGCCAAGCGCTTCAGCTTTCAAGTGGGAGTTCTGTAAAGATTGGCGATGGAGTAACGAGCGCGAGCCCGACGCTTCTTACCCTCGATAAGGGGTCTTCTGCACCAAGCGCAACGGGCGATGCGGTCCTTGGAAGCATGTACTACGACACCACCCTCGGACGCGTCCAATGTTACGAAGCTGACGGATGGGGTGCATGTAGCTCGAGTCCAGATAACTTCGTCCATCTCAACCCTGAGTACAGCAACGCCGTACAATCAGGAAGCACGAACGGAACCTTTGAGTCGGGATTCTGCTCAGATGACCTTGACATACACGGCCTGCCATTAGAATCGCCAATTTGTTCGACTAACGAAACGTACAACTACTACAGCTGGACGTCAGAAGGCGATGAAGAAACAAAGGACATTTTCGTTAACTATCAGCTCCCAGCAAACTTCTCAGGATTTGTACCGGGGTCTACCTCACTCATGGCCATGATAAATAACGACATACTCGCCAATGCTGAGTATCGCGTCTACAAGAGTACGGCCTCAGGTCTTGTCGCCTGTGGTAGCTCTCCGATTTCTGTGGTTGGCCCCGGGTCATGGGAGAAGTTGGTTGCCACGGGCAGTGCAGACCCTGCTAATTGTGGCTTCACCGCGAATGACAGTCTTGTGATTAAAATAAGCCTTACCTCATCTCTGACCTTAGCCGAGCCTGCCTATGCACTTGTTAGTACTTTAAGCTTCGCCTTTAGTCAGTAGGGTAAAATGCAGGTATGATACGATTCAAAAAACCAAATAAGCGACTGCTCACCATTGCAATTGTTATGCTGACTCTTGGGTTTGCAGGAATGGGCATTGGCGTCTATCAAGCCACCTCATCCCAAGCCGAAGGTGTTCATAGTACACCCAACTTTGCCGCTCTCGTCCCTAAAGGCAAGACAATTGACCAGCTTGGGGGCTGGCAAAAACTGACCACGCCAAATGGCGATGCTTTCTATGTCTTCGTTGATAGCACCAATGCCGTCACGGTAAATGTGAGCCAACAGAAGCTTCCTGGTAAATTCAAAAATAACTTGAGCAACGAAATGCAAGATATGGCGCGTGCCTACAATGCAACCGTTAAGCTCGACGTAGACGGCACGACTGTATACATCGGAACCTCAGCTAAGGGGCCTCAGTCTGTTCTCTTCGCTAAAAAAGATGCGTTAGTGCTTATAAAGTCTTGGGCAACAATCAAAAATAGCGATTGGGTCACTTATATTCGATCCCTTGAATAAGATTACTTCGAGTTGGTTTGAATAAGACGAGCTGCTTCAGAGTCGGTGCGAAGATTTTGGAAGTAAAGCACTTTTGCTTTCATGATGATCATTGCATCTTCTGGACCGTGCACATTACTAACGGTAGGAACAAGCTGGAGTTTGTTCGATGCCTCTGTTGATGATTCGCCCTCGGCTTCTTCCGTTGCGCCAAGCGCATAGACATTTGTTAGCTTAAATGACTCCTCGTTAAAGGGTGTAAGCTTGCCAAAAACGACGCGCCCATCTTCGAGGAAGACCGCTTGATAGCGAGAAGAGTCAATACCCGTTGCGCCACTTTTCGCGTTTGACCAGACAAGCCACCCCACAGCGCCAATAGCGATTACCGCAAGCGCAACAATAATCGTCCAAAGCAGCCCCTTGTTTGATCCGCGACGAGATTCATCGCGATCATTGCGTCGAGCACCACCTGACGAACGAGGGGTTGAGACAGGGGCCTCCTCCCTTATTTGTTGTGGCTCTTCGGTCGGACGAGGCGCTGCCCCTGACCTATTAATGACTCGCCTATCGGCAGGTTGCGAGCCTCTCCCATACGGATCACCGTTCACACTTCTCTCCAATTCTTCCTATTTCTACTAGCAATTATCATAGCATAAGGGGCATAGGGCTTCAATTCGCGGCCTCGAGTACGACGTTTTTATCTAGCGGTTCTTTATGCCATCTAGTCGAAGCATGTTTGAGGCGTCCTCATGTACCCCGCCCGAGCCAACATGCTTGTCGCTAATTTGTGCACCTTTCTTAATAACATGGACCATTGCCATAGCATGTCCATGCCCAAGCCCAAATTCTTCCTTGAGCCAGGTGGCAACTTCCCCGGATTTTACCGCCGGGTCGTCGAGGCTCTTTTCTTTCGCAAGAGCAATAATTTCGTTTGGCGTTTTACCGGTTTTTACCTCTACAGCATCGAGATAAGCTTGAAATGACATAGCAACTCCTTTTCTTTAGTATACGCCTCTGACCCCCCTGTTGCCACGTGTCAGCGGGTGCTATAGTAAAAGCATGTTAGGTACGTCTATTCCAGCCGGAACGTTTCATAGTAAGTTGCCCGCCGACCTCAAAAAGGCGCTTCTTAAAGATAAAAAGGCATTGGCGGCCTGGAATGACATTACGCCACTCGCCCGAAACGAATGGATTTGTTGGGTTGAAACAGCAAAGCTTATTGAAACACGTAAGCGCCGCGTTGAGCGTACACACACCGAACTTACCGAAGGCGTTCGCCGCCCTTGCTGCTGGCCTGGGTGTATTCACCGCGAGAAAAACGGTAAATAAATGACAAGAGCCCGCCGAACGGGAGATGCTGGAACGTGTCCAGCGGGCTCCTGAGTTAGGCGGGCTCGTAGTTCTACGAGGCCAGTGCGCGAAGCGGCTTGCCCTTCTGGGCGTTCTCCGCGAGGGTCTGGATCTTGGAGCTGACGACCGCCTGTTGGAGCGCCAGATCCATAATCGCGTAGTGAGCCGTCACCTCGAAGCCGTCGCTTGTGCCCGTCGGCTTGTACTCGACCGAGATGACGTTGCGCATCGTGTTGATCTCCGCAAGGAGTTCGAACAGATTTGCCTCCGGCACCTTCACGGTGACGGTCCTCTCCTCGTTTTGAGGGATTTCCTGTGCCACTATTCCTCCAGTAGAATCGATGCCTACGTGCGTAGACTGTATATATTATATCATAAAATTACTTTTTTTCCAAGTGCTTCTTGAGGCGCTCCACATACAGCACGTACGTATTGCGTGAATGCTCGAGCAACTTTTTCACCTCGAGCTTTTTCAATACAATGCCGGCAGTTTCACGGGTGAGCCCAAGCGCATTCGCAATCTCCTGCTGTGTCACTGATAATCGTTTAATGGTTTTATTTGGAAAGGTCGACCCAAGCGTATCGGCAAAGTACAGAAGCGTCAAAGCGACCTTCTCCATGGCCTTTGATTGCTCAAGCGCTTCAATATGTTTCAAGTTCGTCAGCAAGATCTTAGTTAAGCGAATATGGCGTTTGTATAAGCTTTCGACGTTATCCTGAAGGTGGCGTAAATAATCATCCGAAGGAATTACCCTAATACGACACTTTGTGTACGCTTCGTAAAAGTACTGACACTTGTCGACCAGGCCAATGGTAAAACCAATCGGGATGTCTTCGCCTGCCGTATCGATAGAAATAATCCGCTCCTCTCCAGAAGCGGTAATAGTATACGTTTTAATAATTCCAGATTCAATAATATAAGTACCCTTCGGCACCTCGTCTTGCAAGAGAACAGTTTGCCCCTTCTCGAAAACGAGCGATGGGTAGGTGGACAGAAATTGATCAAAAGCGTTTGTTGCTGCGACCTCTTTCTAGGTACATCCTCTAGTAATGACACCTATCTATAGCGTACGCCCAATGCGTACGCTATGCAACTCTACAAGGGATGGCGGTTAGTTAAAGAGGCGTTTCAAACCGATAACCGAGAGGCCAATCACCAGGATAGAACCAGCAATGATGAGTAGGCGGTTGTCATCTTGTGAAAGCTGAACCGGTGGCTTTACGTCAGTAGCTCCCAGGGTTGACTTGGCCGAGAACTCACTGAGGTCCTCCTCGACTGGTGTTGCCTCGCCGTTGAAGAGTTCTGAGACTGTGGCGGCGACTGCGGCAACCCGTGAGAAGCCACGACTATCAATCACTTTTAGCGTCGTTTGCGTTGGCTTAGTATTTTCGACTGGCCGGAATTCAATTGGTGCTTGTGGCGCTGGGGTGTCAACAACGGTTGGGTTGCCGTATGCGGTATCGACGCCGAAGCTTCCGAACCAACTATCAAAGACGTTGATGAACAGAACCCCAAACCAATCCGATGCACTAAACTGACTTCCCGTAACGTTTGCGACGTTCGCCATCGCCTTTGCGGTGCCGCTCACAGCATTACCGGCGTTTGTATTATTTGATACCAGTGCATCGCCCGATTCAGCGTTAACGGCAATGGTGTTCGTAATTCCATATTGTGACTGCGAGTTTACGGTAAGGTCAGGCTGGTGGCTGCTCTTTTCAACACCATTACCAATCATAGCGGCAGTTGCACCTTCAGGCGCGTCGACAATCACGCCAACCCACTTACCTAGTACGTTTACAAAGACGAGGAGGCTATTCTTCGCGATAACTTCATGGCCCGAGAGGTTGAAGATAACGACGTTTGATTCGGCGTCACCTGTGGTTGCATTGCCGGCATTCGTGTTGCCAAATACACTGGCCGCACCACTCTCGGCAACGGCAG
>CAZMJB010000027.1:0-13287 GCA_964566735.1 uncultured Candidatus Saccharibacteria bacterium | reverse complement strand
TGCCTCAATCTTTTACGATTATTCTTGGCAAAGCCGTTCGCTATGCCGCCCGCCTTCGTGGTGGTGGCTCTGCCCTTCCCGGACTCTTTGTTGAACGTATCAGCCCTGCCTTTGTGCCAGATACCCTTGCACAACTTCCGCAAGGGGTCGTCGTTATTAGTGGTACCAATGGTAAAACGACCACAACTAAAATGGTTGTTGCCCTGCTTGAAGCCCAAGGCCTAAAGGTATTCACTAACCGAACTGGTAGTAATTTCGTTCGCGGGGTCGCGGCGGCTCTACTTGGTGAAATAGATGTGAAGGGCAAACTCGATGCCGACATTGCTGTCCTCGAACTCGATGAAGCACATGCGGTTAAGTTTGTTGAAATTATCCCGCCTCGCTATTCATTGCTTTTGAATGTTATGCGCGACCAATTGGACCGCTTTGGCGAAATTGACGCCACTGCTCGCATGCTTGAAAAGATTGCCACCGCAACCACCGAAACAGTCGTTGCCAACCGCGAAGATGCACGTATCCGAACCGCCACCTCAGCCCTTCCCGCGTCGACTGCCGTTCGTTACTTTGGTCTTGCCGACCCACTCCTCAAACAATTCCCTACCGATGACGACCTGCACGCCGGTTCAACCACCAAAACACCAGCAAAACGCCCCGATGCCGACGTTCTTCTAAAGGGGTTCAACGAAAAAGGTGCTGCTTTCACCGTTTCTGGAAAAGATTTCGTAACCCCTCTGAAGTTAAAGGGAATTTATAATATCTATAACAGCGCCGCAGCCTTGGCGCTGGTTCGGGCAATCGTACCGGAGGCTTCAGTGAATAGCCTTCTTGGAGCACTTTCAACCGTTACCCCGGCATTTGGACGCGGTGAAACGCTTTCTGTAGGCGGACATCCGCTGGAACTTGTGCTTGTAAAAAATCCGGCCGGCTTCCGCCTGGGGCTCGAATCATACGACCCTGACGGATACGCGACAATGATCGCCATTAACGACAACTACGCCGACGGTCGCGATATGTCATGGCTTTGGGATGTCGACTTTACCAAGCTCACCGACCACCCTGTATATGTGGCGGGTGTTCGCGCCTACGATATGGCGCTTCGCCTTCAATACGATGAAGTGGGCATGGAAAAAGTTGAAACCGAACTTCCACGAGCACTGGCTGAATTTATCGAGCTGCACCCTGACACTCCAAAGCGCATTTACTGTACCTACACTGCCATGCTAGCGCTTCGTAAAGAACTTTCAAAGATTACTCGAGTGGAGGTTATTTCATGAGTGCGACTCCACAAACAATTACTGTTTTGCAGCTGTACCCAAGGGACATGAATATTTATGGTGACCACGGTAACTTACAGGTACTCATTCGCCGTCTTGAATGGTACGGCTACACACCAAAAGTAGTTACCTACAATGTTGGCGATACGCTTCCTAAGGAAGTTGATATTGTCATTGGCGGTGGCGGCCAAGACAGCGGACAAGAAAAAATTCACGCCGACCTCATGAAGATCGGACCTGTTCTTAAAAAGTGGGCAGATGGCGGCACGCCAATGCTTATGGTATGTGGCCTCTACCAACTCTTTGGGCACTTCTTCCGCACCCTTAATAACGTCATGATCGAAGGAATCGGCATCCTTGATGTCGAAACATATGGCACCAACGAGCGCCTCATTGGTAATATCATTACGAGCAGCGACGCATTTGGCGATATTATTGGCTACGAAAACCACAGTGGTCAAACCTACCTCGGTGAAAATGCCAAGCCGTTTGCGACCGTGATTCGCGGAGCCGGCAATAACTCAAAAGATGGCCACGAAGGTGCAATTTACAAGAATGTTATTGGTACCTACCTGCATGGCTCAATTTTGCCGAAAAACCCGGCCGTTGCCGACTTCCTCATTAAAACTGCAGTCAAACGAAAATACGGCACCTTTAGTAAAGACCTTATCGATGACATGTTTGCAAATATGGCCCGAGCCGTTGCCCGCGAACGACCTCGCTAATCGTATTTCTACCCCATAAGCACCTCCCCTTTTCTAAAGCTGTACTTTGTTTTGCGCCACATCCAGAAACAGGCGAGGGCGAGCGCTGCAACATATCCAATCCAGATAAAAGGTATGGCTGTCACCTCGCTTTGTGCCCATGGAATTTCGGATACAAATGTCGCAACATTCGTCATATAGCCGAGCAACCATGTTGTCGGTGTTGCAAGAAACTCTATAAACGGCAGGGAAACAATGGCTGCCATCCCACATAAAAAAGTAAGCAGCATCGCAAGCGGCACTAATGGAACAACGAGGATATTTGCGATAATTGCCACGTTCGAAATAGTCCCAAAACTCAGCACAATAATAGGAACTGTGACCAGGTGCGCCGCAACGGTTTCGCCTAGAATTTGCCGAAATGTACTGGGCTCTTTATTCCCAAACAGATACACCTGCATCAGTGGCCCAACAACCATCACGCCAATAAATGCCGAGAAACTCAGTTGCCACCCTAAGTCTCCCCAAACATAGCTTGGTTGAAATAGCACCGTTATTGCGGCAGCTACTGGCAGTAACACAAACGGATGAAAAGCGCGGCCATAATACCACGACAATAGACTCATGCCTGACACAAGTCCGGCTCGCGTCATACTGGGGCTTAGCCCTGTCACCATCATAAAAGCCAGAATCATAATGCTTGCCGACAACGCCGACAGAAACTTTGAGAGCCGCAAGAACACTTTACGTGCCATACTCACGAGTATCGTTAGGTTATAGCCACTCGCAACCACTATATGGGTCAGTCCAGCAATCTTTAGCGCATCCGATAGATCACTTGGCAACGCGCTTTTCTGCCCCGTTAAAAAGCCGATTCCCAAGCTTGCCTGTGGATCGGGAACAACACTTCGGACTTTATCGGCAAAGCCGTCGCGCACTTTACGCCCAACATCGCCCACTGCCTCCCGCTCTACTTTGAGCATTTTCGTCACAGAAACCGTTGCCGGAAAACTTCCAAAGCCGCCTTTTACCCTACCTTCTACCGTCACGAAGTCCCCGCGCAGCGCACCATTCACCGTTCTACTCGTTACCAGGAGCGCTCCAGGTAGCGACCGACCGTCAATCTTCACCGAATCCAGCTGCATCGAATAACTCCCCGAATCACTTTTCGAAATATCTTCTTTTATTCTTCCCGAAACGATAGCAGAAAGCCCGATATAGGATGCATATTGCTCGCGTGCCACTCGGTGTGCCGATCCATATGAAATCCCAATAAGAAGCGCGGACGCAGCAACAAAAACCAGAACATACGCCTGGCGAAAAAAGAAAAGGATCACAAGAAGTGGAAAGAGAATCAGCCCTACCCAGCCCGAAATACTCACTATAAGTGCAGCCGCAACGCCACACACGAAACAACCGCACGCCAGCGCTATGCTCCAGGAACTATGAACTGATGCTTGAAGTCGCCACCACATCTTTTCATCATAAAGAGACGAGGTGAACTTGTTTTTAACTCAACACGTGAAACAGCTGCTAAAGAATATTCCTCAAGTCGGCAATAATTTGCTCGGGATTTTCAGCAAGAATAGTCTGAAAGCCCATTGCGCTTGCTGGATCAAGATTTCGCTGTTTGTCATCGATAAATACAGATTCATTGGCCGTCGCGCCTGATTTACTAAGGGCAATCTTGTAGATCGCCCTATCGGGCTTTGCGACACCTTCACTACATGAAGCGATGACTATATCAAACCTGTCATAAAATCCGGCAGCCCTTAATACGTTGTACGTTGGTTCCATGACATTAGAAAGAATGGCTGTTTGCCAACCACTTGCTTTAGCTTCGTCAACCAATGCTAAAATGGCGTCATTCGCAACCAATCCATTCCATTTCCTAAATTCTTCGGAAATCGAATCCTGAATTTTAAACCCGTACTCGTCTCGTAGCGCATTCCAATATTCCTGTTCGGTAATCTCACCGCGCATAAACTGCTTCATATAGCGGCGGTATATCTCTTGGATTTGTTCAGGACTCGCACCAATACCCTCCAGAAGCTTTGCCAAAAAGTCGTCGCCCGGATCATCCGCAACCACGCCGCCCCAATCAAAGAAGATTGTTTTCATTCCTTTATTCTACAGTAAAGGTGCAAACAACCGGATAATGATCCGTCTTCACATTAGAATCAATCTCGACACTTTCCAGCGAAAGGCCCTTGTAAAGCACGTGATCGTACCGTTTTCCAGATGGTGTCGTTGGGTCGTTGAGCACGATTTCAGACACGCCTTCACTAAACAAACCCGGCAACACCCTCCCAACCCTGTCACTATCAATATTAAAATCGCCTTGAATTAATAGCTGTGGCGCTTCAAGCGACAGGGTAGATTCGATACTGCCCACAATCGCCCTGCCAATTTCCGAATCGAGATTAATGCCAAAAGCCTTAAACGGTAAAAGATGCAGTGTTGCCACCGCAATATGCTTATCGCCCACGCTCACTTCACATGCACTATAGCCCTTATCGTGACTCACTGCAGGTCGACCCTGTAGTTCGGTCGATATGTTTGGATTTAAGAATAGACCAGTGGTGTGATTGGTGATGGCGTGCTTCGAAATGATGCCGTTGCCGAGAGTTTTGCCTTCTTCTATGTGTGACTTAGCAGATGCATCAAAAAAGAAATGCTCATAGCCTAAAAGCCCTGCGATCTCCTCAACCTGATTGCGTCCCTCCTCGCCCTGTGCCTCCTGAAGTGTAATAATGTCTGGGTTTACCATCCGCAACCAGTCAGCAATCTCCTGGATAGCATCAATACAATATGACGCCATTAAGAGCGGGTCTTCCCCGTCTTTCAAATGTTTACCGCCACCAATATTCCACGTCACCGTCTTTACATTCATAGTCCAAGTGTATACCCTTAAGAAATTTTTCCCAATAAAAAACACTCCCGGTAGCGACGATTCCGAAGAATCAAAGGAGTGTTCTTTATATGAGGGACAAGCTTATGAGGGCTTGAACCCCGGTTCATAGATAAATCTACTTGGAGGGACCAGTGGGGCTTGAACCCACGACACCCTGCTTAAAAGGCAGGTGCTCTAACCAGCTGAGCTATGGTCCCGAATGTCTTTAGAGTTGCCTCTTGCGACCCTATGCACTATACAGCAACAGGGGTGATGTGTCAATTAGTGCTTCTTCTTTGATCGCTCGGCAAGATGCGCGGGTTTTGTGAAAAAGAGGTCAACTATTGCCAAAACGACACCGACACTAATGATGGCGTCTTTGTACTGCTTAATGGTTTGGTACACCGTATTACCCACTCCATCGAGCGGCAATGCGTACCCGACGGGTTCTACGAGAAAGGCGAGTGCAAGGACGGTGAAAAGCAAAGACCCAACAATACGACTGACGATATTTTTATACGCATAGCCATGGAAAAGCAGCAAAATAGCGGGCAACAAAACAACGAGCGACTGCGTTGCCGCCTGCGTAATCGGCCCCTCGGGAACGAGGCCCGTCGCAGAAACAATCAGCCCAGCTTCATAACTCCAAATCGTGCTCAGCGTTGCCCCCGCTGTCAGCGCCAAGCCAAGGAGCCCAAACCTTCGCTTTGAAATAAAAGCTCCCGCAAATAGCAGCACCGCTAAGCCTGCAAAGACAATAATCGGTACCATTACCAGCTCGCTCCTGCATCGGTTTCATCAAAAGTGGCGAACATTCCCTTTTTCAGACCCGCTTTATCCGCCGCACCCGCTGATAGTTCAATGACATAGCGCGCTGGGTCCTTTGGTGAATACACAACATCGGTCGAATCTTCAGGAGATGCATTCTTTACAATATGGACAATCTTTTTGTCTTTATCGAGCCAAATAATGTCGAGGGGAATCTTCATGTCTTTCATCCAAATACCCCAATTGGCATCGGTATCGAATTTCATCAACAGACCGCCATTGACGCCCAGGTCCTCAACCCCCGAAAGCCCTTGTATACGCTCAGCTTCGGTATCTGCTATCCATAGATGATAGACGCCGCTTCCCATACGAACTTCGGTAGTTGGTTTAAAGTTCGATGCAATATAACTTGCCACGAGCGCAACAAGAAGAAGCACCAGCCCACCGATCAATATAAATGTAGTTGCTGGTCGCCAGATACGAAAACTGGGCCTATCCATAAGGCCCAGTATAGCATTTTCGGCAAGGGTTTGGAGTGGTTACGCGCCCACCTTGTCCTTTTTGTTACGGCGCTTGGCATTCAATTCGATATATTCGATAATTGGCGTCGCAACATCACGCTTTGTTACCTTCTCAATACCGAAACCAGGGCTTGCATTTACCTCGAGCACGAGTGGGCCGCGCTCTGAACGCATCATGTCGACACCGGCAACGTTAAGGCCCATTGCCTTTGCAGCCTTAATGGCCATCTTACGCTCTTCTTCTGTGAGTTTTACGGTCTTTCCTTCGCCGCCCTTGTGGAGGTTTGAACGGAAATCGTCGTCGAGGCTTTGGCGCTTCATACTTGCAACGACACGGCCACCAACGACAAACGCACGGATGTCAGTACCGGCAGATTCCTTAATAAATTCCTGCAAAAGGACATTTGTGCCATCTTCATTTGTCAGATAAAAGGCTTGGAGTACAGACTTTGCTGCTTTCTTTGTTTCCGCAAGCACCACACCATTTCCGTGGGTACCACGAGCAAGCTTAATAATGACCGGCATGCCACCAAGTTTTTCAAGGAGGTTATCGATGTCGGTTGAGTTACGAGACACGACGGTCTTAGGGATACCAACACCAGCCTTTGCAAGCAGCTGCAGGCTACGGAGCTTGTCACGAGAACGATTAATTGCGAGTGAACCAGAAACAGTATATACACCCTGCATCTCGAGTTGACGTACGATTGCTGTACCGTATCGGGTCATGTTTGAGGCGATACGCGGAATGACCGCGTCGTACCCGGAAAGGTCTTCACCACGGTAACTTACTGTTGGGTTGCTCTGCTCGATTGAAGCATAACATTCACGGTACTTAATAACTCGGACTTTGTGCCCATGAGCCTTTGCGACCTCTTTAAGCCGCTTGGTCGAGTAGTTACCTGGACCATTCGATAGGATTGCGATTTTCATTGAGTTACTCCCTTCCCTCTTCTTCGTCGTTCGGGAATTCAATACCATATTGGCGCTTAAGGGTGACGCGGTCGAGGCTCGTTTCAGATGAGTCGACCAAGAATCGGTGATTCAGGAGTTTACGTCCGAGCAAGATTGGATAAATCTTTTTTGATCGGTCGGCAAGGGTGAACCGTGCATGGAAAATCTTTGGACCAAGCTTCACCTTGAGCTTTACTTCAAAGCGCTCTTCGCGTTCGCCAAATGAGTTAGCGATCCAAACCTTTTTATAGTCTTCTGCTTCAACTCGGTGCGCCATAGCACCACAGACAGGGTGTCCGCCAAGAAGATCAAAAGAGAGTACGTTATTCTCATCAACGGTAATATTTGAGGCATGGACAGCAGACCGGTATGCTCCGGTGTCCGTTTTGGCGGGTACGCTAATAGCATCAGTACCAACGAATGTGAGTACCTCTGAGCGACCAATAATTACCTTGTGAAAATCGTGTTTTGAAGCCATGAGTTTTATTATCCAATAAGCATAACTAAATTTAAAGACTTGATTATTTTATCATATTTATGTAAAATTTGCAATATGTCACACATCCTTATTGTAGGTCAGAAGTTCTCGTCACTGACCGACTATCTTCTTGAAAATGGGCACACATACACCTTTCTTCAAGACGTCACAAAAACAAAATTTCCAGATAAAAAATTCAAAAATCGCGTATTAGCCGACTTCTCTACAAAGGAATCACTTCTTTCTGCGGTTGACGCCTTAAAGACAAAACCCGATGCCGTTCTTGCGACCTACGAAAACTACATTCTCGCATCTGCTTGGATATCTGAGTACCTTGGCCTTCCTGGTATGCCTGTGGCCGCATCAGAAGCCTGTACAGATAAGTTCCTCATGCGTAGCTTATTTGATAAGGCTCCAGAGAAAATTAGCCCCGCTTTTAATGTTGTAGCGTCAGAAGAAGATGTTCGTGCATTTGCCGAATCCCACAATTTCCCAATTATTCTGAAGCCTGCAAACCTTGCAAAAAGCCTTTTGGTCACAAAAAACGATGACCTCGACGAACTTATTCGCAACTATCGAAAGTCTGTCGAGCTTCTCGGCGACATCTACAAGAAATATGCCGCAAATCGCCAGCCAAAGCTCATTATTGAGGAGTTCCTTGAAGGCAGTATCCACTCTGTCGATGCTTTTGTTGATGCAGATGGCACGCCCCATGTTCTCGACCAAGTTGTTGATTACCAGACCGGCTACGACATTGGATACGATGACAACTTCCACTACAGCCGTATCTTGCCAAGCAAGCTTAGCACCGAGGACCAAGCCGCACTTCGACATTGCGCCGAAGTTGGTATTGTTGCACTCGGCATGAAAAGCAGTCCTGCGCACGTTGAAATTATCATGACAAGCGCCGGCCCACGTATTGTTGAGATTGGCGCTCGAAACGGCGGCTACCGTGATCGTATGCATGCACTCGCAAACGGTATCGATATTACTGGTGCCGGACTCAGCCTTGCACTCGGCCAAGCGGCGAACATTACCGCTACGCGCAATGATTCTATTGCCGTACTTGAACTATTCCCAAAAAATCCAGGAATCTATGATGGCATCGCAAACGAAGATACCCTTCGAAACTTATCATCACTCAACTACCTGAGCATTAAAGCTAAACCAGGCCACTTCGTAGGAAAATCAGCCGATGGCTACAAGACCTGCGCAATTGTTATTCTGCATAATGCGGATACCGAGGCTTTCGCTCGTGACCTTACGTACGTCAACGAACACGTTTCTATTCAGACAAAAGATAGTCAACAAACGCCTTAATAGCGCCGCGCGGTGTCCCAAAATGAGGATCGTCGTGCATATCAATGCCCGGTGTCGCATTGATTTCAATAATATGTGGCGTGTCTTCTTCTCGGCCGGACCACATAAAGTCGATGCCACAAATACCCATGTCAAGTTCGTGTACGAGCTTCTCTGAGTACTCTTTCATAACTGCAGGAATTTCATCGGTTGCGTCTTGGGCGCTCCCACCACTACTAAGATTTGCAACGCCAACCACACGGTACGCCTCACCCTCAGCTGGCACATCGGTGTTAATTTTGTCACCCAAAAAGCTCGTTGCATGCTCGATAGAAATATACTCCATCGACTTTTCGTAGTTCTTGCCGCGCAGTGGATTGGTGTTTTCAATGTCGATGAGTTGGCGGACCGTCGAGTGACCATCTCCAATTACCTCGGCAGGACTACGCTTAATTGTTGCGACGTACTTTTTATCGATAAAGAGCACTCGATAATCATCGCCTTCGACCTGTTCTTGAATAAGTACTTTTGGCGAGATTTTACTTGCTCGAGAAATCGCATCTTCAAGAGCCTCATTAGTCGTAGCACCCACTGTAATACCTTCACCATGCGCGCCATCGAGTGGCTTTACAACAACGCTACTACTCTCTTGGAAGATATCACCATATGATTCAGTCGACAGATACGTTTTAGGATACGGGATATTAAGGCGTTCGCAGAAAATCTTTGTGAGGTATTTGTTGTGCGCCACAATGTAGGCCTGGGCGTTTTCTTTGTCGCTGAGAGTACTTCGCAAATAGTGTGAAATGCCCTGTCGGTCTGTATACCGAAGCAAGCTTAGCTGTGTACTTAAGATTTCAACGTCGATACCGCGACGCTCTAGTTCGTAATACACGAGCTTTGTCGTAATTTTCAAATTCTCTGGATTCATACATCCCTCCCAAATACTTCATCTAATATTGCGCCTGCAACATCCACTGGCTCACCTTCTGAAGGGAAATGATGCATACGAATTCCTGGCAGTACGTTCATTTCAATTATTCCAGCTGGCTGCGACTCGACAGGTTGTGTAATGTCTTCGCACATAATATCCACAGCACAGACTCGAAGGCGTAGCGTTTGCGCGGCATCACGCGCCAATTGCTTGAACGACTCGTGCGCAACCGCCGTCAACTCAACCGATTCCCCGCCCGCGCTCAAGTTTGATGTACCCAAGATCTCAAGAACATCGCCTTCTGGAAGTACGCTATCAATTACATCTCCGACGAATTTCTCCACTCGCTCAATATCGATAAGCGAAAGTGGTTGCGAATGGCTTTCGCCCCGCCTTGGGTCTTGATTCTTGAGTTCAACAAGTTCACGTACCGTGTGTATGCCGTCACCCATAATAGTTGGCTTCTGGCGACGAGCAATAAATACAGACTCACCCACAACGAGCATGCGATGATCGCTACCCGGCAATTGCGCTTGTACAAGTACGTCATTTTCTTTCTGGGTATACTGCCGTGCGTATGTAACCGCAGCGACTAAATCCTCGACGCCATGAAGATTAATCGTAATGCCGTCTCCGTGATCTGTTGAAGCGGGTTTTACTACGACGGTTTCGTGCTGTGCGAGAAATGGCACTATTGCGTCTTCACTATAAAGAATCGTATCCGGAACCGGCAACCCTTGGTCGCTTAAGACTAGATAGGTTTCATACTTGTTGTTCGTAACGCTGCCCCCAACATACGAATCTTCCATAGTTACCGTGCTGCGAAATATCTTTGATTGCTGGCCCGGTGGAGTAATCTTCACAAGAGAACTAAACGAATCATCAAAGAAACGCACCTCCCAATTGCGTTCCTTTGCAGCATCGGCAATAAGTTGGCTTGAAATCTTTATTTTTCCCATAGTCGAATTACCTCTTCAATGACACTTTTCGCAACTTCTTTCCCTGTCACCTTTTCAATACCAAGTCCAGGAGATGAATTCACCTCAAGGACACTCGGCCCGTTTTTGGTGGTCATAATATCTACCCCAGCGATGCGTAAATTCAATGATCGAGCTGCCCGCACCGCAAGACTCGCCGCTTCGCTATCATGTTCGATAGACTGAGCGCTTCCACCAAGACTTAAATTCGAGCGAAACTCACCTGCTTTTGCAGTCCTTCGCATCGCTGCGACAACCTCGTCACCTACAACAAAATATCGATCATCTTGCGCCATGTCGGATGGCAAAAACTCCTGAATAACATACTTGCGACCCGTCGCATCGAGCACGTCACAGAATGAAACTAAAGAACGCTCCGTGTCAGCAACGGCGACACCCTTCCCTTGGTTAGAATCGGAGATTTTAATTACCGCAGGAACCGAACGATCTGTAAGATACGCATCAACTGATTCGGCAGTGTACGGCGTCGCTACGCCTGCAGCTGCAAACTTGGTATACATTTCGAGTCGGTCTTTACTCGCAAGCCAGCCCTCAACTGTCGTAAGACATACAGCCCCTACTGATTCGATGTGCCGTAACGACGCAACAACTGCATCGCTTTGGCGAGGAGAACCTCGCAAAATCACAGCGTCATCTTTTGTGATACGTGGCGTTTCCTTATGAGAAATCTGCCGCACAGGCACATTAAAAGTACGCGCCACTTCAACGTATCGTTGAGTGTCATCACTATCCGGAAAATCGGAAATAATATACAAAGCTGGGGCTTGATTCATCGTGCCTATCATAGCACACTTGCCTCTGTTCGTAACGGTGGTATGATGTATTCATGGAAATACCATCACACATAATTCGCAGCCTTGCAATCGATGACCTATCGTACTTAGAAGCCCACTTTCCGGAGCTAAAGGAAGGCACGCATGCAAAGCGCCTACTACTTCAAGAAAAAGGCCGCCTTTCGTACAACGGTATTATTGTTGATGGCGCTATTGCCGGCGTTCAATTGATTCGATGGGATGGACCCGTTGACGATGATCATCGAGGGCTTTCAACCTACCCAGAAATTGGCAGTGTATATGTACTCCCTGAATTTAGAAAACAAGGCCTCGCGAGTGCACTTCTTCGCAATAGTGAGCGGCTAATTAAAGAACAAGGGCACGAGGCAGCGGGGCTTCTCATCAAAGATAGCAACACGCCATCGATTAACCTCCACAAAAAAGAGGGGTATGTAGCAGTCGGCAAGGCGAATGCGCATAAGGACAGCCCAGACGAGCCGCGCACCTATTTCGTTAAGCAGCTTTAAAAAGTGCTTTTAAGGCCTTTGCATTGGCGCCGAACCACTAACGAAGTGACTCAAGAATCTCTTTTTGCTTTCGTGAAAGCTTCGTCGGCGTATCCACAATAATACTCACAATATGTGGACCGCGCTTTTCTTCACTGCGAAGGTGTGGAACACCATGGCCAGAAAGCTTAAAGTCAGTACCACTTTGCGTACCCGCTGGAACCTTCATACGCACCGAACCGTCAACGGTGGTAACGTCGATTTCCGTACCAAGCGCGGCGTCAATCATTGAAACGTGTTCTTCTGAAAGGATAATATCGCCTTCTCGGGTGAACTTTTTATCGGCCTTTACGCGAATGTGGATATACAGATCGCCCTTTTCGCCGCCGCCAATCGCTTCACCGCGACCAGTTAGGCGAATGGTTGCGCCATCATCAATACCGGCAGGAATCTTCACCTTTACGGTTTGCTTCTTACGCTGCGTACCCATACCACGACACACACTACAGACCTTTTCGGGCACCTTACCAGCACCGTGACAGGTTTCACAAGGGACGGTTTGCTGGATAGCCCCAAACATCGTGTTCATAACACGGGTTTGCTGCCCGGCGCCGTGACAGGTTGGGCAGGTCTTGAGTTCATAGCCGGGTTCGACAGTTGTACCCTTACAGTGCTCACAAGTGTCTTCCATATCAAGCGCCATGTCATGCTCAAGGCCAAACACCGCCTCAATAAAGGTAAGTTGCAGTTGAACTTCTACATCGCGACCCTTCTTTGGACCACGTTGGCGTGAGCTTCCACCGCCAAAGAATTGGTCAAAAATATCACCAAAGCCACCGCCGAAGTCGAAGTTGGCATTTTGACCACCAAACCCACCAAAGCCTTCGAATGGATTGCCGCCACCAGCGCCACCAGATGCGCCACCGACACCAGCGTGGCCAAATTGGTCGTACCGCTGACGTTTTTGCGCATCTTTTAGAACATCGTACGCTTCATTAATTTCTTTGAATTTTTCTTCGTTACCACTCTCTTTATCGGGGTGGTGCTGCACAGCAAGGCGACGAAACGCCTTCTTAATTTCATCGGCAGAGGCGGTTTTTGACACCCCTAATACTTCGTAGTAATCTCGCTTGCTCATATCTGTATTTAGTATACGTATTTGGCACTCATATGTCTAGAGTGCTAAAT
>CAZMJB010000026.1:0-13867 GCA_964566735.1 uncultured Candidatus Saccharibacteria bacterium | reverse complement strand
CAGGTCCCGTGGATCGCCAGCGACAAGCTGCAACAAGTCGTCTTCAGCGACTTCATCTAACGCATTATAGCTGTTTCTAATCGACTCAATACCTGTCGCGCCACCTTCGACTATCTTTTCGAGTTTCGAAATATTAAACTCTTTCGCATACGCCTTCAATGCTGGTTGCCATTCTTGAAGGCAAGCGACGATTATCTCGTCAATATATTCACTCTTCTGAAACTGTCGAAGTGTATGAATTATAATAGGCACTTCATTCACAGTTAGAAACTGCTTTGGAATATTTTTTAGCATCCGACTACCAGTGCCGCCTGCGGTAAGTACTGCGATAGTTTTCATTATTCTCTCCACTCCCCTCTATTGAAAAGTAGTGCCCACGTTGTCTTAGTAGTAACTTTCGGATAATCAGAACGTCTTATAGAAACAACAGGCGATAGACTATCAGGTAAAAACTGAAGAATTTCAAATGCCTCATTCCTTATAGAAATTTGCAATTTCATATCCGTATCATTGAGCGAATCAATTTTTGCATATAAAGTCATTTCGACTTTGTCTTTCAGTATAACAGGAGAGTCCGAGGCAAAGATAGGTGCACCCCTATTAACATCTTGGAGCGACACTTTTATTCGTGTCGGAATTTTAGTAGGTACTTCATAGCTTACCTTTATCTCTAAAGGCCCATTCTGATCGATTTGGCTACCTGAAACTAAATCGACTTTAAGATCTTTAATAAGGGAGTCCTTCTCGTCTTTTGTGTTATCGACCGTTGCCACGGTTAAGTTTTCTAGACTATATTCATTTGCAACATCCTCAGGTGAACCTTCAATTATCACCTTACCGTTTCTTATTAAGACAGCTCTATCACAGTACCTTCTGACCGCATCCATACTATGCGTCACCAAGACCACGGTTTTTGTCTTATCGTTCTTAACCTTTTTAAAATATTCGTTACATTTCCGCTGAAAAGCTTCGTCACCAACAGCCAACACTTCATCCAACACGAGAATCTCTGTATCAGCACGGATAGCAATAGAAAATGCGAGGCGCACCTGCATACCAGAAGAATAGTTTTTGAGCTTTTGATCCATAAATCGCTCAAGTTCAGCAAATTTAACGATTTCGTCGTACATTTCATCCATTTGCTTATTACTGAAACCAAGGAGCGCACCGTTCATGTAGACATTCTCGCGACCAGTTAACTCCGGATTAAACCCTACACCAAGCTCAATAAACGGCGTAAGGGAGCCGTTCACCTCAATAGATCCGCCATCTGGTACATAAATTTGAGAGATGAGTTTCAAGAGTGTGCTCTTCCCTGACCCGTTTCGCCCTACGATGCCGAAGAACTCACCTTTTTTAATGTCAAAACTTATGCCGTCGAGCACCTGCTGCTCTTCATACCCACGCCTCTTATTCTTCCGAAAAACATTCAAAATAACCTGCTTGAGCCCACTACTCTGCTCATGCGGCAACTTAAAAGTCTTCGATACGTTCTTAACTGAAATAGCAATGTCTTGGGTATTCATTAAATCTGCTCCGCGAATTTAGCTTGGCTCTTACGGAAGTACCATGTTGAGACGATGATAGTTACCGCGATAATTGCATACGGAAGGATAAGCCAGAGAGGATTGGTGAATAATTGATCTGCCGTAACAACGTTTTCATGACCGACCAATTGGGCGCGTGCATTTTGGAATATTACAGCAATCGGGCTAAGCATCAGCAGGTGACCTGCGAGCTCGTTATATGCTAGTACCATTTGAAGTGGGTAGATAATTGGTGTCGCGTAAAAGACTGCCTGAAGAAGCACCTCCCAAATATGCCCAACATCGCGATACTTAACATTTACCGCCGATAGGAAGAATGCCAAAGCGAGTGCGAATGAATAAAGTATGAGGATTGAAACCGGGAATAACAGCGCGCTCCATCCGAAATTTACTCCATCAAAAATCATAAAGATAATAACAACCGTTAGGTTAAGCAGGAAGTTAATCAATGCAGAGATAGTCGCTGATATTACGAGGATATACTTTGGGAAGTTAATCTTACGAAGCAGGTCGCCGCGGGCCACAATCGCCTGCATACCCTGGTTTGTAGCCTCTAGGAAGAACGTCCACATCACAATACCAAGAAGTAGCGCCACCGCAAAGTGAGGAATGCCTTCCCCGAAACGCAAGAAATGAACAAACACCACGTACATAATCGCAAAAAGCATCAAAGGCTTTAAAAGTGACCAGAGGTACCCGAGGACAGACCCCTGATATCGTAGTTTGAAATCGGTGACAACAAGCTCGCGGAGCAGAACTTTGTTCTTCTTACTTAAAATCTTAAATGCTCTCATGGTCTATTTTCGCTTCATTACTTTCAGCACGCGGCTTGGGATAATTCTTTTAATAGAATCGTTTCGACTGTCTTGGCGGTATTTTAAGTCGCTCATTATGTACCCTGGACCAAACGAACCTTTTTTCAGCTCTTCCCGCAGGTACTTGTTGGCCACAAGCGTGACGTACTTTCGGTGGCTATGTTTCACGAAGCTGTTATCTTTTGCGCCGACACGGTGGTGGTAATTCGCAAGCGCAAAGCCTAGATCAAGAAATTCAACTTCGAATTCCTGCAAGAAGCGCATGCCAAACTCCCAGTCAGCTACAACTGGCAGCGTCGAATCATATTTCCCCACCTTTTCGTAAGCACTGCGGCGGTACACGAAGGCATTTGTCATTAATTGATTGTCCATGAACTGTTTATAGAGGCTAATAACCTCTAGTTCTGGGTAGAGTCTCTCTGTTCTTAGTATCTCGATAGAGCGGCCGCTTAGTTTCTCAATAACCTTATCGGTTAGTACAACCACCCCCCCAAAACTCTGGTTTTCATCGAGGCATTTTACAGTTTGGAGTAAGAAATCTTTGTGCCAGGTGTCATCGTCATCAAGAATTGCAACGTATTCAGACTCAACCCTGTCGATACTTTCGTTAAAAATAGTATCAGGGGCCCCACTTGGCGCTTCACGGTGAAAAAGCTGAATTTTTGCCTTAACCTCGGGGGTTTGGCCATTTACAATCACCTCTACCGCCGCCCGATCACCACCATCATTAACAATGACATGAACGTAATCACTGTAGCTTTGCTCAGCAACTGACTGTATAGCGCGTGGCAAGAAGACCGAACGATCTTTTGTCCTAGTAATAATCGCAATTTTAATCATATTGAATTCTCTTTATTATATCAGACATGAAAAGACCTTACCCCTTTAATGCTATAATTATCCTCAATGAAACTCATCTCCATCCTCATCCCCGCCTACAACGAACAAGAGGTCCTCGAACCTCTCATGATTCGCCTCGGCAATCTCGCCAACGAAACCAAAGACTACGACTTTGAATTTCTCTTTGTGAATGACGGCAGTAAAGACAAAACCCTTGAAATCATCAAAGAATACGCCGCAACCGACCCGCGCGTCAGCTACCTCAACCTCTCTCGTAACTTCGGTAAAGAAATCGGTATGATCGCCGGGCTCGACCATGTTCGTGGTGACGCAACGGTTATTATTGACGCCGACCTTCAAGACCCGCCAGAACTCATTCCAGAAATGATCAAGTATTGGGAAGAGGGCTACGATGACATCTATGCGAAGCGTCAGTATCGTGAAGGTGAGAGTTGGCTCAAGAAGTTTACCTCTAAGCACTACTACAAAACGCTACAAAAAGTCACCCACATCCCGATTCAAGAAGATACCGGTGATTTTCGACTGTTTGATCGCCGTGTGGTTGAAGCAATCCGTCAGTTCCGCGACACCCAACGAAACTCGAAAGCTATCTTTAGTTGGGTTGGGTTCCATAAAAAGGAAATTCTTTATAATCGTGACGCTCGCGCTGCCGGTGAAACAAAGTGGAATTATGTAAAGCTCATTAACCTTGCCATCGATGGTATTACATCGTTTACTACCGCTCCGCTACGCGTCTCAACCTATGCTGGTGCCGCTATTTCAGCACTCGCCTTTATCTACCTCCTCTACCTCGTTATCCGCACTATCTTCTTCGGCACCGACCTCGCCGGCTATCCATCTATGATGGCGGTTATTTTGTTCCTTGGTGGCGTACAACTCCTCTCTCTTGGTATAATCGGTGAGTACGTCGGCCGAATCTTCAACGAAACCAAGCAACGTCCGTTATATCTAATCGAGGAATATCATAGTGGAAGCACTCCTAAAAAAGCACGCCGAAAAAATTAGGTTCATTATTGTTGGTGGGTTCAATACCGCCCTCGACTTCGGAATTCTCTTCCTTCTTACATTCCTTGGAATGGACAAGATTGTCGCCAACTACTTCTCAACCGGTATCGCGTTAATCTTCAGTTTCTTTGCAAACAAAACGTTCACCTTTAAGCACAAGTCGGGCAACGCGAAAAAACAATTCGCGCTTTTCCTTATCATTACCCTTATCGGTCTCTGGGTCATCCAGCCAATCGTTATTTGGGTCAGCACCGCCGCACTCGCACCGTACATCCCTAACGAAGCAATCAACCTCTTCATCGCCAAGCTCATCGCAACCGTTGCTTCACTGATCTGGAACTACATCCTCTACTCACGCATTGTGTTTAAAAAGCTCCCTGTTGAAACTGAGGAAAAATAACCCATGGCGCATATCGCTATCGACGCTCGCATCATAAACTCAAGCACCGGTCGCTACGTCGAGCGCCTCGTAACCTACCTTCAAGATGTCGATACAAAGAACGACTACACAGTTATCGTTCCCGAAAAAGACAAGGATTTCTGGAAGCCAAAAGCGCCAAACTTCAAAGTCGTTACAGTAAACTACGACAACTACTCGTTTGGTGAGCAGCTCGGATTTAACCGCTTTCTTAAGAAGCTTAATGCTGATCTGGTACATTTTTGCATGCCCCAACAGCCCGTAGGTTATAAAGGTAAAAAAGTAACCACCTTCCACGACCTCAGTCTCTTAAAAACATATAATTCCGATAAAAACTGGTTTGTGTACCACGCCAAGCAAAAAGTCGGTAAGTATGTCTTTAAGAAAGTTGCCACAGATAGCGATGCAATTATCGCCATTAGTAAGTACACCCAAAAAGAACTGCTCGAGTTCTTCCCCGACGTAAACCCGGACAAAATAAGCCTTATTTACGAAGCTTCGGACGTTTCAAATGTTGCGCCTAAAAAATATGCGCTGCCATTCAAGAAATACATTATGTACGTCGGCCAACAGTCTGATTACAAAAACATCAAGCGCCTTGGCGACGCGCATCAAATACTGCTTGCGAAATACCCCGACCTTGGCCTTGTATTGGTGGGTCGCAAAAACGCATCCGCCCTTGCCAACGAAGCGTATTTTAAAGAACGAAACTATACCAACATCCTCTTCACCGACTTCGTCGATGACGCGCAGCTCAGCTGGCTCTACAGTAACGCTCAGGCATACATCTTCCCGTCACTCATGGAAGGCTTTGGCCTCCCTGGCCTCGAAGCAATGGGCTACGGCACTCCTGTTGTTAGTAGTAATGCAACCTGTCTCCCTGAAGTCTACGGCCAAGCAGCCCACTACTTTAGCCCAGAAGACACCAGCGATATAGCTGAGGCAATCGACCAAGTCTTGAGTGATGATAAAATCCGCACCCGCCTTGCTAAAGCAGGGTACAAGCAGATAAAAAAGTATTCTTGGAAGAAACAGGCCCAGGAAACACACAAAGTCTACGAAAAAGTACTTAAAACCGTGTAACCCTTAGCTGCTGGCTTGGGTAATGGTAATGCGACGTTCGATACCTTCACCTTCGGAGTACGTCTTGATATCTGAGTACTCAGCGGCAACCTGGTGCACGATACGGCGATCTGCTGCGTTAAGGAGTTCAACGTGGCTTGAACCGGTCTTACGAACCTCCTCGATCCACCCGCGAGCCTGTTCAGCAAGACGATCAGCGCGTTGACGCTTGTAGTCAGCGATGTCGAGGTTCACTCGAGAAAGAGCGGCGTCTTTGTTGCGAAGGACGGTTGATACGAGGAATTGAAGGCTGCGAAGCGTTTCGGCGCCGCGGCCAATAAGGAGGCTGTTAATCTCTGTTGAAGGCACCGATAGTTCAATGACATCATCTTCAACTGAAGCCTCTACGGTGACGTTAATTCCGAAAAAACTAAGCAAATCCGCCACATAGGTACGGGCGAATTCGACTGACTGCTCTCTGTTCATTAGTCCTCCTTCTTACGCGGTGTATCTTTCGCGCTAATGCGCGTTACATTCACCTCGTTTTTCTTCTTCGAAGGGGCGGCTACTTGTGCCTCGCGAGCTTCACGGGCACGAGCCTTAGCGGTCGCTTTTTTACCGGTCTTTTGAATCTGTTGGTCAGCAAGCTTATCCATTTCCTCAGCATCACGCTTCAATAGGAAGTGTTGTTGAATAGCAGCAAAAATGTTTGACGTCACGTAGTAAAGCGCCAGCGCACCAGGAAGGCTGAGCATAATGAAGAACATAAGGATTGGCAGGAACTTGATCATCTTGCCCATTACAACGGCGTTCAGCTCAGCTTGGTCTGGCTCCTTACCCTCACCAGCCTCGGCCAGAACGTCACGAAGGCGCTTGCTCGTGGTCTGTGGAGCGGTTTGCTTTGAAATAATGTACTGCGTCCAGGCTGCAATACCAGCAAGCACAACGAGGAAGACACTAATACCTTCTGTGGTAATGGCGTGCTGGGTGAGGTCGATTACCCCGAGGAACATTGGGTTGAAGCTCTCTGGATTTGCGATGAGGTTCTTTACCGCCTCAAAATTCTGCATAAAGCCGTAGGTGAATTCGGCGATTTGGTCTCGGTGTGAGGTGAAGATTTGGATCACCTGGAAGAGGGCAATGAAAATAGGGAGCTGAATCAGCAAAATGAGAATCGAACGGAACGGCTTTACTTCGTGCTTCTTGTAGAGCTCAAGCATTTGCATACTTTCGAGCTGACGGTTACCCTTACTTGCCTTCTTAATACGAGCGAGTTCAGGCTGGAGCTTACGCATCGCCTTTACTTGGTGGAGCTGCTTGACTACCAATGGCCACATTGCAAAACGAATAATGATCGTGAAGATAATAATCGCTATACCAAAGTCGGCAAACGGAACAACGCTGTAAATAAATAACAGCAAGTTAAAGATAGGTTGGACAATAAAAAGTTCAAAGATATTCATTTACAGCCTCTCCCAGGCGAAGTTACTAGCTAGTAGTATATCAGTTTTCAGGTGTTTTATACAGAGACGCTTTGTCAAATAACTGGTCAAGCTGCTCTGCTATTTGGGCGTAGGGGAGGGTTCGAAGTTCAGCTGACGTACAAATAATGACGATGTCGTGCACGCTTTCGAGGCGTGGGATATTAAGGCGTACATATTCATAAAGGCGACGACGGATTCGGTTTCGCCCAACCGCTGACTTTATCACTTTCTTACTGACGACAATCGAGAACCGTGGGTGCTTGCGGTGCGTGTTTGGCACATATTTAACCGTAAACAGCTGTGAGCGCACCGCCTTACCCTTGCTATAGACGTAGCGCAGGCTATTATGTCCATGGAATCGATATAAAGTAGAGATCATTTGTATTTAGTATACCGCAAGGAGGTGAGAGGAGGGGGAAAGTGCTAATAAAAAACACCCCCAATATGTGGAGGTGTTTATTCTGCGACAAAAGTCGACTAAACCGTCAAACGTGCGCGTCCCTTAAGACGGCGGCGCTTCAAAACTTGGCGTCCAGTCTTAGATGACACACGAGCGCGGAAGCCGTGAGTTTTCGCACGGTGACGGGTGTGTGGTTGGTAAGTTCGTTTTGGCATATCTCGGTTATTATACCTTACTCACCCCTTTTAATCAACGCAGCGGCTTGCTTTTTACCAAAATCGTGCCTTCGTATATAAAAATTATCCACAGCCTGTGGAGAGTTTTCCACATCTTTACAGGGGTGAATATCAATTGTGTATAACTCGAACCCTTTACTAGGTCTCCTCCCCTGCTCTCTTTTTCTAACCTATTTATGGTTGTGGAAAACTCTGAAGCTGTCGTATAGTAAGGGTAATAGATTGTACAAAAGGTAATTGAGGGAAAAGATGCAAAAGGATCTGCATGCAATTTGGCAAGGTATTTTAGGTGAAGTTGAATTAAGTCTATCGACGCCAAATTACACAGTCTACTGGGCTAACACGAAACCTGTTTCATACGACAGTAATGAGATGATCTTCGAGGTCCCCAACCTATTTGTGCAAAAAAACCTCCAAACCAAATACGACAAAATGATGCGTGATGCACTCGAAAAGAACGGGCTCACCCCCTCTACTCTCACCTACATCATTCCGTCTGGAAACAAGAAGCCTCGTGTCAGTCGCGAAACTACCGCCAATTCATCTGCTCAAGAACTCCTTTCTGTCAGCCCAGCTCAGGCAACTCGAAGCTACGCACCGGCCACTTCCCCACTCGCCGCTCGTGGAAACCTCAACCCGCGCTATACCTTCGATAACTTCATCGTTGGTTCAAGTAACGACCTCGCCTACTCTGCCAGCCAAGCCGTCGCCGCTAACCCTGGCGTAAAGTACAACCCTATCTACTTCTATGGTGGCGTTGGTCTTGGTAAGACTCACCTTATGCAGGCGATTGGTAATGAAATCCTTAAAGATTCACCCGATACCCGCGTGCTCTACGTTAGCTCTGAAACCTTCGTGAATGAATTCCTCGACTACATTCGTTTCAAGAAAAAAGGCTTCTCAGATAAATACCGTAACGTTGATGTGTTGATTGTCGATGACATGCAGTTCATTGCCAACAAGGAAAAGACCCAAGAAGAGTTCTTCCATACCTTCAACTTCCTCCACCAAAACAACAAGCAAATTATTATCTCGAGTGATAAACCACCAAAGAGTATCCCAACCCTGACCGAGCGTCTCCGTAGCCGTTTTGAAATGGGAATGAGCATCGACATCCAGATGCCAGATTTCGAAACTCGTTGTGCGATTATCAACGCTAAAGCTGGGCTTTCTGGGGTCACTCTTAACCCAGAAACGGTTGAATTCCTCGCAAATAACATTAAGACCAATATTCGTGAGCTTGAAGGTGCACTCAATCAACTCCTCGCCTACGCCGAACTTCACCACGTAGAGCCAGATGTCTCTACCGCAGAAGGTCTCCTTGGAAACGTCCGCCACTCTCGCCCACAACACCTTACAAGCAAGCAAATCATTGATAAAACAGCCAAGCACTTCCAGTTAAAGGTTGAGGAAATTTGCGGAAGCCAGCGCGACAAGCATATTGTCGTCCCGCGCCAAATCGCTATGTATCTCCTAAGGAGCGAGCTTCACTTAAGCTTCCCTAAAATCGCCGGTGAACTTGGCCGCAAAGATCACACTACTGCAATTCACTCAGTGGAGAAGATCGAAAAAGAAATTAAGCTCAACTACATGATTCGCGAACAAGTAAATGCCATTCGGGAGCGCCTCTATGCATAGGATTTCCCTACTCACAGGCTGGGTAAAAAATGTGTACAGCTTGTGGGGAGAAGGTGTGGCAAAGTGTGTAAACCTGTACACAGCCTTATATCAAAGCCTTGCTCACCCACAACCCACACGTGTACAACCCACTGTTTTCACCCAAGTTTTGGACACATTTCCACCAAGTCTATACACACCGAAATTTGGCCTTCTACCTCAAGAAAATCCACACTTATACACAGTATCCACAGCCCCTATTATTAAGAAGAAAAGATAAAGAATAAGAAAGGAACACATAATAATGGAACTGACTCTTACACAAGAAAACTTCGCAAGGGCCCTATCAGCTGTTGGTCGCGTTGCAAGTACAAAGACACAACTTCCAATCCTGAGTAACATTCTTTTAAGGACAGATGGGAACCGACTTCTCGTTGCAGCAACCAACCTTGAAATCGCAACAACTCAATACATTGGTGCAAAGATCGCAAAGCCAGGCGCAATCACCGTCCCCGCTCGCCTCATCTCTGAATTTGTCTCAAGCCTTCCAAAAGACACCATCGAACTAAAGGTGGTTGGTGAAAATATCCACATCACCAGTGGAAAATACCACTCAATCATTAACGGGGTTATTGCCGATGACTTCCCTGAGCTTCCAACTATTAATGAAGAAAACTCAGTCACCTACGCAATCAACACCGAAGAATTTAAACAAGCGGTGTCTCAAACCATTATTACCGCCAGCTCAGACTCAACACGCCCTGTGCTTACCGGTGTGTACTGGCATTCGCACGATGGATGGATTTACCTTGCCGCAACCGATGGCTACCGCCTTTCGGAGCGCCGCCTTGTTGAAACCAAGAGTGAAGTTGCCGCAATCATCCCAACACAAACCCTCCAGGAAGTACTTCGCACTATCGTTGACGGTGTTGATACTATCGACATCCTATTCGATGAAAGCCAAGTACGCTTCCGTATTAACGACGCTGAAGTAATTAGTCGCCTTGTAGACGGTAACTTCCCAGACTACCGCCAACTTATTCCGGCAAAGTCAGATATCACCGCTACAATGAATAAATCTGAATTCACCCGCGTCACAAAAGTTGCTGGACTGTTTGCGCGAGAATCAGGCGGCAGTGTTACGGTAACAGTTGATGAGGACGCAAAGACCGTTTCACTCCACTCTATCGCCTCTGAACTTGGTGAAAATACCTCAGAGCTCGACGCTGATGTAGAAGGAAGCGGACAAGTAACACTTAACTCTCGCTACCTCACTGAATCGCTGGGGGTTATCGACGCTGACACAATTTCATTTAGCTTCAGCGGTAAACTTTCACCAGTTATTTTGAAATCAACCGCAAAAGACACCAATTACTACCACGTCATCATGCCACTTAAGAGCTAGGGCTATAAAGGAGCTTCGCTCGTGACCTCTGTTTTATCGCTCCACGTTCGCCATATCCGTTCTCATAACGAGTACACTATTCAGTTTGCTCCAGAGGTAACGATTATTACTGGTGCGAATGGAAGTGGAAAAACAAGTCTGCTTGAGGCAGTGTACTTAAGCCTTCAGGGAGGTTCTTTCCGTGGTAGCGATGCTGACCTTCTTCAAAAAGAGAGTCCGTGGTGGAAAATCGACGTCACATTAAACGATCAGCAAAATCGAACAATAAAGTTTGACCCAGAAAAAACAACCAGTCGAAAACAGTTTGTGATTGATAGTAAAACAACTGCACGGTTGCCTCAGAAGCAAAAACACCCCGTCGTACTCTTCGAGCCTGAAGACCTCCGTCTGCTTCACGGCTCACCTACTCGCCGCCGCCAATTTATTGATAGGTTTATTAGCCAGCTTAACCCTCTCTACGGCCCGTCACTGCGAAAATACGAACGAGCCCTCAAGCAGCGCAATAACCTTCTGAAAAGCGCTTACATAAGCGACGACCAACTATTTGCCTGGAATGTCGCCCTGGCTGAACACGGCGCTTATATTATTGAACAGCGCATTGCATTTATTGAGCAGCTGAATCAAAATCTTGCGCAGCTCTACCAAGACATTGCCGGAACCCACGACGAAGTAGCAATTCATTATTCACACACCTTCGTGGGTGATATTAAACAAAAGCTTCTTAATGAACTTCATGCGCACCTCGAGCGCGACCGTTACCTTGGTAACACTTCTGTTGGCCCGCACCGCCACGATGTAATATTCCAAATTAATAATTCCCCTGCCCTTTCAACCGCATCACGTGGCGAGGCGCGAACCATTGTATTGGCGTTGAAGTTCCTTGAAGTTGATATCATCGAACAGCTCACGAAAAAAACACCTATAGTCCTGCTTGACGACGTATTTTCGGAACTCGATGCAATGCGCCAAAAACTCCTCACGAGCCACCTAAAGGGTCATCAAATTATTATAACCAGTGCAACGAGCCATGCAGGTAAGCACCTGCACCATATCGAACTTTAGTGGTTGTCGCCGAAGCTTTCCAGCTCAGCGTTGAAGAGTATGGTTTGCTTATCGCTTGAGTAGATTTCTGTCCACATCGTGCTAATTGAAGGACTTCGGTTGATGACGTAATATCGTTGATTTTCGTCACGGTTAGCGATCATATCGAATGTCACGGTTTTTTCACTCGTGTTCTGATCAATCGTTTGTTTGTACGTTTTAAAGTCGACGGTCACTTCTTTAAGACCAGGTTCATTGAGAGCCTCTCGTTTTAAAGAGTACTGCAAAATGTACGTTTGAAGAATCTCGATTTGATCTTGTGTCATGCCGTAATCGCGAAGTTTTGCGAAGCCAAAATACACCACTGAGTTTTCGTTATTGTAGGTTTCCCCTACTTTTCCATCAGTGTCGGTAATCTCTTCACCCGAGTAGGGGTCTATGTATGTCGTCTCTTTTGGAGTCTCTGGTTCGCTCGGGTTTGTGGCGCGCTGGAACAGTGCAAATGCAATCATCACAACGACAATAAGGCCAAAGATAACCCCGGCAATAATAAGTTTCTTACGAGCGTCAGGTGTATTCATTACTTTGTTAGGGCGTGGAGATTACTCTTGTTGGCGTACGTCAGAATAAACCCAGGATCCCACTCCTTCTTACTGTTTTCAATTCCCTTAGTATTGTTCGAATCACCAATAAGCCACTTGCCACTTGCGCTCACACCACGAATAACGATGAAGTGTCCACCGCTCGTAAACGGTGAAGGCCCAGACCCGGAAGTAATAACGAGCGCACCATCTCGGAGGGCCTGGTTGATCTGTGCGACATCCGCGCCAAGCTGCTTTGTTTTGAGACCCCAGTGTCCACCAATGACCGTCTGAACGTTATGGAGACTTCCCGACATCCCCTCTTCGTACAAGGTACCATTCGCCGCTCCGTACGCTGCTGTTTCAGCTGGAGTAACCGCCTTACCAGTTAACGCGGTAATAATCATTGCCATCGCTGAAGGCCCGCAGCCCGCTGCACCGATCGTACTCTTTCCGTAGGCATTCTCACTCCACTGTGGGTCATTTTGGTTGTAGATGACAAACCCGTCGTCTGCATACGCTGATGCTTTTCCATCACCGGTACATGCAGCACTACTCACCTGGTTCGCGGCACCTGCTGAGTCTGGAATGATCGACTTAAATTGTTCATAAATATTATTCGCATTACCGCCACGAACGCGTTTTACAAATTCTTCAGAGTCAGCTGAAACTTCGTAATCGCGGTGGAAAATATAAGCCGCGTCTTCAGGGGTTGTAGTTGCCTTGAATTCGGCAAGATCCATACTTTGACCCTTTTGGTTTTCCATCTCCCACCATGAATAGTCGAGCTGAAGTGACAAATCAATAATCGGGCGATTCGATGATTTACTCAGTGCAACCAGCGGATCTTGGCGAGATGGGAACGTCCACTGCGCGATACCAAATCCAACACCAGATTGAGGTGAGTATGAAGCATCGGCAATGGCACCACCTTGAATAACTGCCGGGTTAAAGCCTGACTCTTGTTGATAGTTACCGGCAATACCAGATGCCTGCGCAAGCGTCAGTCCCTTCCCTACGTAATAACGGAGGATCTTTTCAAGATTATCATTTCCCACGAGCGTTGAAGTCCCTTCACCCTGCCCTACCGTGCAACTATTTGCATCGTAAAACAGAATACTATTACTACCGTAAAACTCTGGGTCCGCAACCTGCGCAGACACATGTTGTGGCGACGCGGTTAATACAACCAGTGATGCGGTAATGAATATTAATGCGTTTTGAACTACTTTTTTAACGGCCATCAGTGTACTTTCCATTCATTACATCAACACCATATAGGCTGAGATATTGGACTGGGTTAAGGAATATCGCACCATTGGCATTCTGTTCAATTGCGGTAATTTTCGGATCACTCGCACTTCCGAGCTGCATGGCAAAGTGAAGGTGGGCGCC
>CAZMJB010000025.1:0-14571 GCA_964566735.1 uncultured Candidatus Saccharibacteria bacterium | reverse complement strand
AACGCATTTATAATATGAGTATTCAGTATCTTGAGTATAAACACAAGCTTTTTGCGTATATGCGGGCACGAGGCACTACAGGGGTTGACTCTCGATGAGCTTTATGCTACAGTCAGATAGGTACTTTTTATATAGTTTATCCGGGACGATCCCGGGCAATCATGTAAAAGTTTAACTATACAGAGATAACAAACGATTCTTGGTGAATTGGTAAGTCCAGCAGAGGAATCTCGTTACAAACCGCAAGGTGAAATAACAGAGGTGAATCGGAGGATACTGCCTTCCACCAAGAATTTTAAGTGGGAGAATGAAGAGCATGAAAGCACTTCTCGGTA
This sequence comes from uncultured Candidatus Saccharibacteria bacterium, assembly GCA_964566735.1. Taxonomy (GTDB): domain Bacteria; phylum Patescibacteriota; class Saccharimonadia; order Saccharimonadales; family Saccharimonadaceae; genus Microsaccharimonas. Next base: position 14,236 of record CAZMJB010000025.1, on the reverse strand, counting down.
CCAAAATTGGTATGACCCAAATCATCAGTGAGGATGGACGCGCAGTTCCTGTGACGCTTATTCAAGCTGGGCCTGTGACAGTGACTCAGGTAAAGACCGTTGAAACAGACGGCTACAACGCTGTCCAAGTAGGATTTGATGAGGGTAAGAACCTGAGCAAGGCCGTGGCTGGACACCTTAAGGCAGCCAACGTAACTCCGAAGCATATTCGTGAGTTCCGTGTTGAAGACGCGTCAGAAGAACTGACCGTTGGAAGCACTATCGACGTAACCGCATTCGAGCTAGGCGACGTAGTTGACGCTACCGGTATTAGCAAGGGTAAAGGTTTCGCCGGAAATATTAAGAGGCACAACTTCGAACGTCACCGTAAAACACACGGTGGTAAGGGTAACACTCGTAAGCCGGGTTCAATCGGTTCTATGTACCCACAGAAGGTCTTTAAGGGCAAGCGTATGGCGGGCCGCATGGGACACGAACAAGTTACTGTTAAGAACTTGGTAGTGAGCTACATCGACGTCGAGAACAACCTTATTGGTCTTCGCGGTGCGGTGCCAGGTCCTAAAAAGGGTCTCATCGTAATCGGAGGTAAAGCATAATGGCTGAAGCTGTTAAAACTCAGAAGAACGACCTTCCAAAGGAAGTCTTCGCAGTAGAAGTGAACAATCACGAACTACTTAAGCTCGCATACGATGCATACCTTGCTAACAGCCGCACAAGCGCAGCTCGCACGAAGACTCGTGGTGAAGTAAGCGGTGGTGGTAAGAAGCCATGGAAGCAAAAGGGTACTGGTCGCGCACGTTTCGGTTCAAGCCGTAACCCAATTTGGCGCGGTGGTGGTATCGTTTTCGGTCCACGCGGTAACGAAAACTACTCTAAGAAGGTTCCTACTCACGCGAAGCGCCAAGCTGTAAAGCAGGCACTCACCCTCGCTGAACAGGCAGGTAAGATTAACGTTCTTGACGTTAAGACAACCGGTAAGACTGCTGAAGTAGTGAAGTTCCTTAGCGACAACAAGTTTGATCGTAAGACGCTCATCGTTGTAGAAACGAAGACTCCTGAGATCATCCGTGCTACGAACAACATCCAGAACGTACTTCTTGTAAGTACTAAGTACCTCAGCGTGTATCACATTCTTAATGCTGATCACATTGTACTTTCTGCTGCATCACTCCCAACCCTTAAGAGCTGGTTAGTAAAGGAGGAGGCGTAATATGGCTAAGAATCTTTCAACCATCCTCGTTACTCCTGTAACAACTGAAAAGGCGTACGGCCTTTCACAAAAGAACGTTTACGTATTTAACGTCCCACTCTCTGCAAACAAAAACGAAATCGCTGCTGCTGTAAAAGAACAGTACGGCGTTGAAGTAAAAGCTCTCAAGACGCTTGTTCAAACTGGTAAGGCTGTTCGCTTCTCACGAGGCAAGAACCGCTACCCAGGTACAACAAACCGTGCTGATAGCAAGAAGGCATATGTAACCTTGGCAGAAGGTAGCTCACTCGCTATCTTCGAACAACCAGCCGAGGAGGAGAAGAAGTAATGGCGCTTAAGCAATACAACCCAACGACTCCTGCTCGTCGTGGTATGACGTCTCAAGACCTGAGCGACATTACTACTCGTAAGCCTCTCAAGAGCCTTACAAAGAGCAAGAAGCAAAACGCCGGTCGCAACAACTCTGGTCGCATTACTGTGCGTCACCGTGGTGGTGGTGTAAAACGTCACTATCGTCTGATGAACCACAACTTGCCAGCTGGTGCTGTTGTTACCGTTGAGCACATCGAGTACGATCCTAACCGTTCAGCTCGTATTGCTCGTGTAAAAGACCAAAATGGTCTTTACCACTACATCCTTGCAGATACCTCTATGACTGTAGGCAAGGTAATCAAGAGCGGCGCGGAAGCTCCAATTGAGCAATCAAACCGTATGCCGCTCGCCAACATCCCAGTTGGTACTCAAATCTACGCAATTGAACTCCACCCAGGTAAGGGCGCACAAATCGTACGTTCTGCTGGTACAAAGGCTCAGTTGATGGCAAAAGAAGGTGACTACGCACAAGTACGTCTGCCTTCAGGCGAAGTTCGCAAGTTCCGACTTGAAGCTACCGCCGCTATTGGTGTTGTCGGTAACGTTCAGCACCAAAACATTAAAGTTGGTTCAGCAGGTCGCAACCGACGCAAGGGTATTCGCCCAACCGTACGTGGTGTTGTTATGAACGCCGCAGACCACCCTCATGGTGGTGGTGACGGTGGACGTCACGGTGCCGGTAAGGCTCCTCGTACTCCTTGGGGTCAACTTACCCTCGGGTACCGTACCCGTCGTCGTAAGGACGTTGCTGGTCACATCGTAAGGACGCGCCACGACGCGAAGAGGAAGAAGTAATATGAGTCGATCACTTAAGAAAGGTCCATTCGTCGACTTCAAGCTCGCTAAGAAAGTGGCGGCCTTGGGTCTCGAAGACCGAACCGTTATCAAGACTTGGGCTCGTGCAAGCACGATTAGCCCAGACATGGTAGGTCGTACTATTGCCGTTCACAACGGTAAGGTACACGTTCCAGTGCTTATTACGGAGAACATGGTTGGTCACAAGCTCGGTGAGTTTAGCCCAACTCGTAAGTTCCGTAAGCACGGTGGAAAGGATAAGAAGTAATGGCTGAAGTACAAATCGTACGCAGTTACGCTAAGAACGTTGACCAAGCCCCACGTAAGGTTGGGTTGGTAGCAAGTTTGGTGCGTGGCCGCTCAGTAGCTGATGCTATTGTTATCCTGAACCACACCCCTAAGCGCGCTGCACTCGTTGTCCGCAAGGCTATCGAAAGCGCCCAAGCAAATGCTGTTAACAACCACGGTTTTGACGGCAAGACGCTTGTTATCAAGACACTCTCAGTTACTACTGGTACACGTATGAAGCGCTTCAATCCTGCAAGCCGCGGACGTGCGTTGCCATACCAAAAGAAGGCTTCAAACATCCTTGTTGAGGTAACTGGTGAATTGAAACCAAAGAAGGCACCTGCAAAGGCTGCTGAAGTTGCTGCTACTGACGCTCCGGCGCCAAAGCCAGCTGCTAAAAAGCCTGCTGCTAAGCCAGCGAAGAAAGAGGAGAAGTAATAATGGGACAGAAGGTTAATCCAACCAGTTTCCGTCTCCAAGTTCACAAGAACTGGGATTCACGCTGGTTTGCCCACAAGAAAGACTTTTCTCGTCTGCTTATTGAAGATATTAAAATTCGTGAGCACGTTGAAAAGCGATTCGCGAGCCGTCCTACGATCGCTCGTGTTGAAATCGAACGTTCAGCAAATCTCGTAACGGTGACCATTCACACTGCTAAGGCAGGCGTGGTAATCGGTCGCGGTGGTGCAGGTGTGACTGAACTCAAGAGCGAACTCGAGAAGCTTGCAAGCCTCCCAGTTCGTATCAATATTGAAGAAGTTAAGCGTCCTGACCTTAGTGCTAAGCTCGTTGCCGAAAACATCGCTCACCAACTTGAGCGTCGTGGTAACTTCCGCCGCGCACTGAAGATGTCAGCACAAAACGTGATGGCTGCCGGTGCTAAGGGTGTTCGTATCCAAGTATCTGGTCGTTTGAACTCAGCTGAAATGGCTCGTCGTGAGAAGATCAGCGAAGGTTCAGTGCCACTTCACACCCTTCGTGCTGATGTAGACTTCCACACTGCACGTGCTGCACTTCCTGGTGCTGGTATCGTTGGTGTTAAGGTTTGGATTTACAAAGGTGAAAGGAGCTAATCGGTATGCTACTTCCTAAGAAAATGAAGCACCGAAAGGTTCGCAAAGGCAAAAACGAAGGTATCGCTACCTCTGGTAACTACATTGCTTTCGGCGACTACGCGCTTCAATCACAACAAAACAACGACATCACTTCTCGCCAAATCGAGTCAGCTCGTCAGGCGATGACCCGCTACATCAAGCGTGGTGGTAAAATCTGGATTCGTATCTTCCCACACCTTCCACGAACCCGTAAGCCACAAGACGTAAAGATGGGTGGTGGTAAAGGTAACCCTGAGTTCTTCGTAGCTCGTGTAAAGGCTGGTACTATCCTCTTCGAAATGAAGGGTGTAGACGAAGTTGTTGCACGTGAAGCAATGCGCCTTGCGGCACACAAGCTTCCTGTGAAGACTAAGTTTATCGTGAAGGAGCAAGCATAATGGCAGACGTAAAGAAAACCACTACCGCTAAGGCTGCAAAGTCTAAGGCTCCAGCTAAAAAAGCTACAGAAGTAAAAACACTCGACCAATTGAACGAAGAAGTTGTAAAGCTTCAAAACGACTACCGCGAATCTCGCCGTAGCCACCAAATGGGCGAGCTGGTTAACCCACACGTCCTTACTGTTCAACGTAAATCAATCGCTCGTGCTCTGACTGCTGTAAAGCAAGCAGAAATCGCAGCCGCTAAGGAGGCAAACTAATATGGCAAAGACATTGACCGGTATTGTCACCTCTGATAAGGCTGACAAGACGATTGTTATTACCGTAACAAGTCGTGAAACACACCCTATTTATGGTAAGCAGTACACTGTGAACCGTAAGTACATCGCACACGACGAAAACAACGAAGCCAACGAAGGTGACCGCGTGACCATCAAGGAAGTTCGTCCAATTTCAAAGCGTAAGTCATTTACGCTTGCTGAAATTGTCGAACGTTCACACGGATCTATCGAACTCAAGGCTGACGTTGAAGGCGAGGAGGACAAGTAGTATGATCCAACAAGAATCTCGTCTTAAGGTTGCTGACAACAGTGGCGCAAAGGAAATCCTTTGTATCCGTGTTCTCGGCGGCACCGGACGTCGTTACGCCCACGTTGGTGACGTTATCGTCGCTACCGTTAAGGACGCTAACCCAACCGGAAACGTAAAGAAGAAGTCAGTTGTGAAGGCTGTGGTTGTTCGTACGAAGAACCAAATCAAGCGTAAAGACGGAAGTACGATTGCTTTCGACGACAACGCTGCAGTTATCATTAACGACGACAAGACCCCTAAGGGTACTCGTGTCTTCGGTCCAGTTCCACGTGAACTTCGTGACCTTGGATACAGCAAAATCATTAGCCTTGCACCGGAGGTACTCTAATATGCCATCTGTAAAGCGTATTGTTAAGGGTGACACCGTTAAGATCATTAGCGGTGACAACAAAGGTACAACTGCAAAGGTTCTCGCGGTTCTTACTGCAAAGAACGCCGTTGTTCTTGAAGGTGTAGGCCAAAAGCACCGTCACATTAAGCCAAGCATGGTTAACCCACGCGGTGGATCAAAGGACATTCACGTTCCAACTCCACTTTCAAAGGTTGCCCTTGTTGTTGACGAAAAGACTGGCAAGACCAGCCGTGTTGGATATGTTAAAAACGCAGACGGCGGCATTACTCGTGTTGCACGTCAAGCAAATAGTAAGGAGATCAAGTAATGGCTAAAGCTACTACTATTACCGCTCCTCGCCTGAAAGCCTTGTACGCTGAAAAGTTTACAAAGGAACTTCAAGCCGAACTCGGTCTTTCAAACATCAACGAAGTACCAAAGCTTGAAAAGATCATCGTTAGCGTAGGAATCGGTAAGAACAAAGACGACAAGCACCACTACGAAGTAGTACGCAACACCGTCACAAAGATTACTGGTCAATCTCCAATTGACCGTATGGCGAAGAAGTCAATCGCTGGCTTCAAGATCCGTGCAGGCATGAACCGTGTTGGTCTTTCAGTGACCCTCCGCGGTGCTCGTATGTACGAATTCCTCGACCGCCTCGTAAACGTAAGTCTTCCTCGTGTTCGTGACTTCCATGGCGTGAGCAACAAGGCTTTCGACAAAGCAGGTAACTACAACCTTGGTGTTGTTGAACAGTCAATCTTCCCAGAGCTTAGTTTCGAAGAAACACAGCACGTTCACGGTCTTCAAATCACTTTCGTGATCAAGAACGGAAACAAGGAAGCAAGTAAAGCCCTTCTCGTTAAATTCGGCATGCCGTTCGAGAAAGAAGGAGGCGTACGCTAATGGCTAAAACATCTGCAGTCGCTCGTGATGAGAAGCGAAAGAAAATGATCCAAAAGTATGCTGAAAAGCGTGCTGAACTCAAGGAACTCGGTGACCTCGAAGGTCTCCAGAAGCTTCCTCGTAACAGTTCACCAACTCGTTGGAAGAACCGCGACGCCCTACACGGACGTCCACACGGATACATGCGCCGCTTCGGCCTAAGCCGTATCAACTTCCGCGAAAAAGCATCAAAGGGAGAAATCCCTGGCGTAACAAAGAGTAGCTGGTAGGAAAGGAGAAAACGAAAATGTCACTACAATCTACAGACCCAATCGCTGACCTCCTCACCCGTATTCGTAACGCCGTGATGGTTGGCAAGAACGAAATCACTGTTCCTTCAAGCAAGTTGAAGGTAGTGGTTGCTGAACAACTTAAGAAAGCTGGCTACGTTTCAGCTGTGAAGGTTGAATCAGCAAAGCCACGCGACATCCTTGTCGTAACAATTAACAAACCTGGTGAGAACTCGACTATTAACGAGATCAAGCGCCTTTCTAAGCCTGGACGCCGCGTGTACGTAAGTGCAAACGACATTCCTAAGGTGAAGAGCGGACGTGGTATCGTTCTAGTGAGCACATCTAAGGGTGTTGTTACTGGCCAAGAAGCTGTTAAGCAGCGCCTTGGTGGCGAACTCCTCCTGAGCGTTTACTAGTAAACGGCTTGGAATAAAAATCTCCCCATCTCTGGGGAGATTTTTTTATTGCAAAAACCGTGGTATATTATAGAAAAAGGGAGATGAACGTATGCCTGGTATAGAGTCAGAAGAGAATGTTCCTCAGATATTTAGAGAGCTTGAAGCTCGACATGAAGCAGAGGTTGATTTGGAGGCGGTGCTTCACGCTTCATTAAGCGAGCTTGGCAGGGCGGCTATCGATCTTGGTCCTGGTGCCGTGAACCGAATGGTGCACATCCTTGACCATACGAGTCGCACATTAGTACGCTTTGATGAAGATGATCGTTCGAGTGGGTTGCACCACACGGGTTCGAATGAGTTCAAAGACTATTACAAGAGTAAAAAAGAACAAGAAATCTAGAAGCCTTACAGGGCGGAGTGCATATGACGAATGGTGAATTTGGTGAAAATGACAATAGTTTACAGAGCATCTTAGACAGCCCGTTTCCAGTGACGGTTGAATTGCCGAATGGGAGAAGGGTTATCGCGTATGATCCGAACGCAAAGACAGAGGAAGAGATTGAGCAAAACGTTCTTAAAAAATATGAAGCTGCCGACCCTATTGTCCAGGTTGCAATTGAAACGGCTCATCAATTAGGCTTCACAGCAAAGAATTTACTTAATATGGCCCTCATTCGCCTTGGTGATGATGAAGAACGCTCAAGCGATTAATAGAATCAAAAATTGATATAATCTCAATTAAATATGCCCCCTGTAAGCCAGAGGGCGCGCTAACAATAATGGCTTGTCAGGCCTGTCGGATCTTCCCCGAAATGAAGTGTGTATAACTTCACCGCATACTATAAAAGTATGACCACATTACGTACATTTTTACGAGTGTAGTGCTCGCCGTGGGGCAATGATTAGCGGATTCTCTCCGCCAGGGCATCGACACCAAGGATCATCTTGCGGTCCTCGAGCCACTGCTTGGGGCACGAGTCATTGGGCAGATGTACCTCAATGAATGACAGCGACCCCTGGTCATCCCACGTGAGGATGCGCCACTGAGCACCGGAGCGCTCAGGGTGAGGAACGTGAATTCCTCCCCGGTTGGTCGTGTTGACCTTCAGCGTAGTCTTCCTGGACATAAGTTCCTCCTTTGGCTACCCGCAATGCGGGCTGGATGATCCATTCCCCGAAGGGCGTGGATTATCGGTGTTGCCAAATTTGGTATCCTTTTGTCAGTGAATAGGTACAGGCCTTTCTTTTGGTCAGGCTAGTTTCCGGAGGCGACGTCTAGCAGAACGTCGATGTGCAAGAAAACTACTGGTGCATAATACCATTTTTACAATGAAATGTCAATTTCTAGCCAAGGTTGATGTAAATATCGTCCGATAGACGGGCATTGCTTTTTCACCCCAGTTGTGCTACTATTAGCAAGATAATAATTTGCGAGTGAAATCCGGGAGATTTTGCGCGAGTGTCGCTCCCTGCGGCCGAAGCACTGAAACAAACATGTTTCACTCGTGGTAAACAAGGAAGTAGATCATGAGTCGAATCGGAAAACTACCAATTCAAATTCCCTCAGGCGTGACAATCACGGTCGCTGATGATGCTCTTACTGTAGTTGGTCCTAAGGGTCAACTCGTAGTGCCGCATCTCTCTGACGTAACTGTCGCTATCGAGGAAGGCAACGCAGTTGTTACCCGTAAGGACGACGAGCGTATCGCTCGCGCACAACACGGTTTGCAACGCGCACTCCTAAACAACGCTGTAGTAGGTGTAACTGAAGGGTTCGAAAAGAAGCTTGAAGTTAACGGTGTCGGTTTCCGCGTAAGCGGTGGCGGCCAAGAAATCGAAATGGCACTTGGGTTCTCACACCCAGTAAAGTACAAGGCACGCGAAGGTGTGCAACTTGAAGTGAACAAGATGGAGATTACTGTAAAGGGTATCGACAAGCAACTTGTTGGTCAGACTGCAGCTGAAATTCGTTCACTTAAGAAGCCTGAACCTTACAAGGGTAAGGGTATTAAGTACGCCGACGAAATTATTCTTCGCAAGGCTGGAAAGGCTGGTAAGTAATCATGGCTAACCTCGACAAGAAGCTTGTTAACCGTAGCCTCCGTGCTGCCCGCGTTCGTGCAAAGGTATCTGGTACCGCTGAACGCCCACGCCTTACGGTTACTATTTCAAACAAACACATTAGTGCACAGCTTATCGACGACGTAAAGCAACACACCATTGCCGCTTCAACAACTGTTGGCGCAAAGCAAACTGGTACTATGACAGAACAAGCTGCCTTTATCGGTAGCGACATCGCAAAGAAGGCTAAGAAGGCTAAGATTAACTCAATCGTATTCGACCGTAACGGTCGTAAGTACGCTGGACGTCTTGCTGCCCTCGCTGACGCTGCGCGTAAGGAAGGATTGGAGTTCTAATATGGCTGAAACACAACAAGCAACTACTCCTGCTGCAGCACCACAAGGTAACGCCCCTCGCGGCGGCCAACGTGGTGGACAACGTGGCGGAAACAACCGTGGCCCACGCCGCGACCAAGCTCCACAAGAGCCAAAGCAATTTGAAGAACTCGTTATTAACATCGACCGTGTCTCACGTGTGGTAAAGGGTGGACGTCGTTTCCGCTTTAAGGCACTCGTGGTTGTGGGTGACCGAAAGAACAAGGTTGGTGTTGGTGTAGCCAAGGGAACAGACGTACAAATGGCTGTTCAAAAGGCTACTGACATCGCTAAGAAGAACCTCATCGTTATTCCTATCGTGAACGAAACAATTCCTCACGAAAACGAAGTGAAGTACTCTGGTGCTCGCGTGCTTCTTAAGCCTGCAGCTCCTGGTACCGGTATTATTGCCGGTGGTGTGGTACGTTCAATTATCGGTGTTACCGGTATTCGTAACATGCTTTCAAAGTCACTTAATTCTACCAACAAGGTAAACATCGCCTACGCTACAATTGAAGCGCTTCGCGGTCTTGTACCTAAGGAAGAATGGCTCAACGCAGACAAGTCTGCCAAAAAGCCTGCGGCTAAGAAAGCGGCTGACAAGGAGGACAAGTAATGACTAAGTACAACGAACTCCTCGCTGATGCTAACAAGGACAAAAAGCGCGTAGGTCGTGGTATCTCAGCTGGCGGTGGTAAAACTGCTGGTCGTGGTACTAAGGGGCAAGGCTCACGTACTGGTAAGAAGCTCGGCGCTACTTTCCAGGGTGGTCAACGTACACTCGTACGTGCAGTGCCTAAGGCTCGTGGTTTTAAGAGTCTTCGCACTCCTGCGCAAGTTGTCTACCTCGACACACTTAACACCTTTAAGGGTAAGACTGTTGATAACGCTGCACTCTTCGAGCAAGGCTACATCTCAACACCTTTCCATACCGTAAAGTTAATCACTCGTGGTGAACTTACTGCAGCTCTGACCGTTAAGGTTGCTGGTGCAAGTAAGTCTTCACAAGAAGCTATTGCAAAGGCTGGCGGATCTTTTGAAAAGACTGCCGTGCCATTGAAGCAGAGCACCAAGACTGCTGAAGCGAACGACAAGTAGTCGATTACAAAGCAAGAAAATACCCCGGATTTCTACGGGGTATTTTTTATTGGTTGCGAAAGAGCGTTGAGTCTGTGGTGTAAACGGGGCTAATGTTTAAGTCGAAAGCTCCGCCCGGTTTACAGTCGGGCGAGGTGTACTCAGGCTTTAGCTCGAAGCTCAGTTCGCTGGTTGCCGCTACTGCGTAGGTGAGTGCTTCATCGTAGGTACTGTAGTATTCTTCAATTGCCTCAGGAAGTTTTTGTACGGCATAACAGGTTGCTTCACCTTCATCGAAAACGTGTTCGACATGCTCTTTCTCATGAAGCAGTACTGCTGCGGCCTTTGCAAATTCCTTGGCACGTATTTCATAGGTAGATGCAAGCTCGTTATCATCAGGCTTTTCCATGCGGGGAAAGGTGAGGAGGTCATCGCAAAGACGACCACGCATTGTGATATACGGCGGTACGTATTCAAGCATCCCATTAGAATGTTTCGTGACATATGCCAGAGTGTGGGTGTCGTCCTCAGATTCTGCATGGGTAATTTCAATCTTTTCAGTATTACAATCGACGAGGACTGGAGAATTAAGAATACTGCTCGCAAGCTCACTCACGTCCAGATTCCTTTCGTTACTGGGCGGTCGTTCCGCCTCAAGCGCTTCATGCACGAGACGATCGTTGAGGTTTGCGATAGTTGTACCAAGAAGGAGGCCGCTGAACGCCATAAAGGCCATCGAAGCTGCTATCATTCCACTATCTGATGACTTCTCACGAGAAGGATCGCTCTTAGCTTCACCCGTTGCGATAATGGGAAGAGGAGCGGTGTCGATAAAGTCTTCTGTGCTTTTCATACGGAGTATAGATTACTTATTATACAACATAATAGTATAAATTACAATATTCTTGATATAGCTAGATAAGACCTACTATCTGTAGTATAATCAAAACAAATTGTATTAATTTCGGGGTATACAGAAAAGTCTGATGAATTGGAAAACTATTTTTCGCTCACTCAAGAACCGTGACATGCAAAAGCGGCTCTTAGTTGTATTAGGTATTATTATTGCGTATCGTTTGCTCGCGCACGTTCCGGTGCCACTTGCAGAGCCAACACAGCTACGCGAAGTTATTAACAGCGTTGTGAGCGGAACCGACTTCGGTGGATTCCTAAACCTCCTCTCGGGTGGTGCGCTTGCCAGCTTCTCGATTGTGCTGGTAGGACTTACCCCGTTCATTACCGCATCGGTTATCTCGCAGCTTCTTACAAAGGCAATTCCACGCCTCGAAGAACTTCATAAAGATGGTGAATCTGGACGCCGAAAGATTAACCAGTGGACTCGTATGATTACCGTCCCGCTCGCGATTGTTCAATCGATTGCATTTATCTTTATCCTTCGTCAAACTGTCCTTGCAGGTAACACGACTGTTCTGGCCGACCCAACGGCTATCGAATGGATCGTTGCGGTGACTGCTATGACCGCCGGTTCAGTGCTCCTTATGTGGCTTGGTGAGCTTATTACTGAGCAAGGTATCGGAAACGGAATTAGTCTCCTTATCTTCGCCGGTATTATTAGCCAGCTGCCATCAATTCTTTCTACCTTTGCAACCTCACTCTTTAGTACCGAAAACGGTTCACTCCAGGTATTCAACTGGTTTGCAATTCCAGTGAACCCGACGCTATTCTGGGTGATTTTGGCAATCCTTGCGGCATCGTTATTCCTGCTATACTTCCTGGTCAAAATCAACGAAGCGCAGCGTGTCATTACCATTAATTACGCAAAGCGCGTTCAAGGCAACAGTAGCTACGGTGGCGTAAAGAGCATCCTTCCAATTAAGCTTATTGCAGCCGGTGTGATCCCAGTGATCTTCGCCGTTGCCTTCCTGTCACTTCCTGCATTCGTAGGGCAAATCCTTAAGGCAACTGGCAACCCTGCGTACGCAGAACTTGCAAACAACTTAATCCTTTGGTTCCAAGCGCCAAACCCAGGTGCCTTCACCGGTGCTGACTGGCAAGCGTTTATTTACCCACTGACATACTTCGTACTCGTGATCTTCTTCACGTACTTCTATACGGGTATTGTGTTCAACTCGAGCGAGATCGCCGAGAACCTTCAAAAGCAAGGTGGGTTCATTGAAGGTGTCCGTCCTGGCAGGCAAACCGAGAAGTACCTTTCTAAAACTGTTAACCGCCTTATCCTGTTCGGTTCAGTTGTTCTTGGTCTTATTGCCGTCACGCCATTCGTTGCAGAATTCTTGCTGTACCAGCTCACGGGTATTACCAATACCAACCTCGCAATCGGTGGTACGGGTCTGCTCATTGTGGTATCAGTGGGACTTGAGACACTTCGCCAGATCAATTCGCGCGCACTCATGGTGACGTACGACGACTATGATCGATAGAGAAAATTACGAGCAGCACGCAAAGGCTGCTCGTTTGCTATCTGGATTTAGCTGGCTGACTCTGTTTCTTACGATGGTTTGTCAGTTTGTTCCGATTCTCGTTATCTTTTTTGTGTTTAGTGAAAATGGAACGGATACATTCAAGATTATTCTTACAATAGGGTATATTCTTGCGGTTGCAGTGCAGGGTCTCGCGCTCGTGTATCGAGCTCAATCATACAAAGAGTCGCGGCTTCTTAACCCACCAGTTGCGGATGCAAAAAAGTTATATTTGACTGAGTGGGCTCAACTAGGGCTTATTCTTATACCTACAGGACTCTTGATTTACATAGTGCACATGGCTGGGTAGCTAAAGCGCTCAAGCTTTATAAGTACCTATTATGGTGGTATACTCACTCTGCCCTAAGCTACCAAGGTGGTAGCTGGCGTACCTGACGGAAGTAAAAACATGACACTCGAAGAAGAAGCCGAGGAGACGATTTTTCACTCTCTCCTCTTCATGAATGGCATCCTTTGGATGCAGGCACACATGACGGGAGGGGGTGCATCGAACTTCTTCCCTCCGCACAACCATGCACCCGGTGTCGAGTCGCAATTCCAGATCGTCATCAATGTCACGCGTGATGCGTGCCGGTGGCTGAACGACAAGACCGATCACCTCACCGACGATGAGGCCTGCGAGTACGTTCGCGGTGAGCTCGAAACCTGCCTCTCCGAAGTTGCTGTTGGAGAGCGACGCACTGCCTTCGGAAACATCGTGCCGATCATGAGCTCCATGAAGATCGTTGCCGTGACGTGTTACCCGGCTGCACAGGGTGGCGTCTCTTCGGCGGTCGATGACCGAGTCAACGAAGTGGCCACCCGCCGGTTCCTCGTTCACTATAACGGATTCTGAGGAGTGTGGGGCCGGTTGCGTTTTTTTACTTCCGTCCTCATACTTTGCTGTTCGATGGGTATTATCGAGCACCAAAGTATGAGCACCTTGACGATACCAAGGGATTTGATACAATAAATCTAACATTCATTACGCATCGATGCCGAATAATTCGGTGGGTATATTCTTGAAAACGCTTTACTGAAACCACTTTTTGGTGTATAATCTACTACTGTAACTTATGGCTAGTACTAAAGAGGTAATCAAAATGCGAGGTAAGGTAGTGGAAGCACTGCCTAATACTCAATTTAAGGTTGAGCTCGAGAATGGCCTGAGCATCATCGCGCACATTAGCGGAAAAATGCGTAAAAACTATATCCGTCTTGTGCCTGGTGATATGGTGGACGTTGAGATGACCCCTTACGATCTCACGAAGGGACGAATCACGTACCGCCATAAGGACCAAATCGGTCTATAGATCAAATTTAACTGGAGGATATCTCAACACTCATGAAAGTTCGTGCGAGCGTTAAGAAAATTAGTCCAGATGACCAGTTGGTGCGCCGTAAAGGTCGCCTTCGGGTAATCAACAAGAAGAAACCTAAGAATAAGCAAAGGCAGGGTTAAGCATGGCTCGAATTGCTGGGGTAGTTATTCCCGCAGAAAAGCAAGTTCAGATCGCTTTGACGTATATTTACGGCATCGGTCCGAAGTTTGCACGAGACATCCTTGCGGCGGCTAAAGTTGAGCCGACCACTCGGGTGAAAGATCTCACCGAGGCTGAAGAACA
>CAZMJB010000024.1:0-14607 GCA_964566735.1 uncultured Candidatus Saccharibacteria bacterium | reverse complement strand
TATCGCACTACTAATTGCCGACGGCTTCATGTCTTTATCGGTAATAGATAGTGCCTTCATTGACTGCTTAATCAGTCCTTGGCGGTCGTCTTCATCGTAAATCACAAAATTACGAGGTATTTGAATGGACGCGCCGTCCATACGGAGAAGCCGCACACAAATACTGTGAAAGGTACCCATCCATGGCATAAATGAGCGGTCATTAGGCTGACGAAGCAGTGTCGCCAGGCGCTCGCGCATTTCACGGGCCGCCTTGTTTGTAAAAGTCACCGCCAAAATGTGACTTGGCCAGACTTTTTGCTCCGCTACAAGGAGCGCAATGCGGTGCGTAAGGGTCTTCGTTTTACCACTTCCAGCACCCGCCAAAATCAAAAGAGGGCCCGTCGTCGAGCGGGCCGCTTCTTGTTGCGCCTCATTCAGTTCCCCAAGTAAATCCATTCCCTCTATTATAAACGAATTAAGGCGTAAGCTCTAGGCTCTAAAGCATAGGAAGTACAAATAAGTAGAAGGCAACACCCGCACCGGCGCCAAGGACAATGAGCAGGAATATCCAGAGCGCCACCCAAATACCTGAGTGCTTTTTAGGGGCGACTGCAAGTGGTTGGTGATAATTTTCTGTATCGTAAATCGCACCGGATGAAGGTGCTGAGCTTGGCTGCTCGGTATACTGTTGCGTAATTGAAGCAGGACCGACTGGTTCGTGCTCTTCAAAAATGAGCGGCTGAGATTCGAGAGTTGACGTCGGCTCTTTGACCTCAGACGTTTCTAGAACTTCCTCCGGAGCCTCGACTTCAATTACCTCTTTTGTCTCAACTTCAATTTCAGCGGGAGCTTCAGCTTCGATGCGCTCTGAACCGGTGTCCTCTTTTTCCGAAGGCAGTGCACTGCCGTTCTCTGCAAAATCGATTGGATCAGGCATGGCATGAGCTTCGAGAAGTGGCTCGTCAGGGGCTTCAAGCAAAAATTCATCTTGCTGCGCTGATGCCGCTGCATCAAGTGAGAATGCCCCTAATGGACGCTTTTCAACCTTTGCATCGGGCAGAAATGGCGATTCAAGTGGCTGTGCCCATCCGAGACCCTGATCGGTCTCTTGCTTCTCATCGGAAGTATCTGGCTGGCTTTCCGCTGGCTTTTCGGATACGGGAGATTGAACAGACGCGGGAGTTGGTGGTGTGAACGAAGTATTTTTCGTACGCATATCTGAAGATGGGTGGACAACATCCATAAAACGGCCGGCGCTACGACGAGCTGCGGGGGCAGTCGGACGCTCTTCTTGGGTAGACGGCTCTGCTTCGGTTCGTGAAGTCTCAACAGCTTCTCGGGGCTTCTCCTCAAAAGATGCACTGCTTACAGGCCGAGAAGATGCATCATCGGCACCGAGCGCACCGGTAACTGCCTTGTCGAGCTCTTCAAAATCAAAGTCAGACATATACGTATTATGCATCCTTCTTAGCACTCAGGTGTGCTTTTTCAATAATTGCCGTGAAGGCACGCGCATCTAAGCTTGCGCCGCCCACGAGGAGCCCATCGACTTCATGCAGTGCAAGATAGTCAGCCGCACTATCGGCCGTTACACTCCCGCCGTACAGCACTTGAACTTCGCTGGCGGCCTTCGCACCATAGAGGTGCTTAAGCTGGCTGCGGATTGAAACAATCGCTTCAACAACATCGGTTGGAAGCGCGTTATTTCCGGTGCCAATTGCCCAGACTGGTTCGTACGCGATAATAACTTCAGAAAGCTCTTCGCTGGTAACATTTGCAAGGCCACCCAGGAGTTGGTCGTGAATAACATCTTTGGTCTCGCCTGCAGTACGTTCGCCTACGGTCTCACCAACACAAAGAATCGGACGAATCCCATTACGAATCGCCGCTTGTACCTTCGCGCGGGTGTCTTTGTCGGTTTCATGAAATACGTGACGACGCTCAGAGTGCCCAATAAGACCGTACGAAACAATGCCACGAAGCTGCGTCGCAGACACTTCACCGGTGAATGCCCCGTGATCACGCCAGTAGAAATTTTGTGCAGCCAACTTAAATTGACGGTGGTTCACTTGCAAACTGAGTGTTTGAAGTGCGAGCATTGTTGGCGCCAACACAACTTCAACGTTGCGGTGCACTTTTACTTCTTCTGCGAGCTTATGTAAATGCAAACTTGCCTCGTGCACCCCGAGGTTCATCTTCCAGTTGCCAATAATCAGTTTTTTATCGCGTGCCATAGTGCCTATGCTTATCTTGTCCTTTAGTGTAGCTTATCTCGAAGCGTCGAGCAAACTCTCGACTCCCGGTAATTTTTTTCCTGCCATGAGCTCAAGTGACGCACCGCCACCCGTTGACACGTGCGTGAAGCTTTCACCCCCGTTGCCATCCCATTTCAGTACGAAATCGGCTGTATCACCACCGCCGATAATCGAGGTGGTGTCAGGGTGGGTTGCAAGTTCGAGTGCCAAACGGGCTGAACCGTGGGCGAACTCAGAAAGTTCTGCATAGCCAAGCGTTCCGTTCCAAATGACAGTTTTCGCACCACTTACGGCGCCAACGACATTTTCAATCGCCATTTCACCAATATCAAGAATTTTATCGTCACTAGCGACCTCTCCAAGCCCTACGTTACGACGCTGCTCAGTTTCGGAGGTGCTTTTTGCTACCGCGACGTCGGCTGGAAGCATAATAAAGTCATCGGCATGACCATCTGACTTACGATGTGCTGCCTCATAAATACCATCGAGCACTTTTTCCCGGCCTTCTTCAACCACACTGGCGCCGACGTGATAGCCTTTGTATTTCAAAAAGGTATTTGCCATAGCCCCACCAATAATCACGCGATCGGCAACGTCAATAAGCTTTTCAATAACAGTAATTTTGTCGCTCACTTTAGCACCGCCCATTACCGCAACAAGTGGACGCTTTGGCTTTTGCATCGCATTCGTAATAGTGACGTATTCACGCTCGAGAAGGAGCCCCGAAACGCCAGGAATAAAGCGGGTGATAGCATCGGTACTGGCGTGCGCACGGTGTACAACACCAAACCCATCTTGTACGAAGTAGCGGGCTGCAGTAGCTTTTGCGATCTTTTCGGCAAACGTTTCATCGTTGGCTTCTTCTTCGGTGTAATAGCGAAGGTTTTCAAGCAGCACAACAGACCCGGCTGGAGCCTTTTTCACGGCTTGTACGACCTTATCGCCAATGCAGTCTTCGACGAAAACAACTTTTTTACCGAGCAGCTCGGAAAGTCGCTCCGCAATAGGTTGGAGACTTTGTGACTTGTCGCGACCTTCTGGGCGACCAAGGTGGCTCATAATTACCACCTTGCAGCCGCGTTTTAAAAGATACTCGAGTGTCGGAAGACTTGCTCGAATCCTTAAATCATCGCTAATTTCACCTTTTTTGTTTAACGGAACGTTATAATCCGCCCGTACGAGAACGGTCTTACGATCAACTGGAACGTCCTTGATAGTTCGTTTAAAGAAAGCCATGGCCCCACCCCTATTTGTTACTTGAACTCATTGTACTACGAAATGAGCGAAAAAATCTATTCGAGAACGCGAACTTTGATGGTGTCGGTCGTACCGATAACACCTGGCTGCTGGCCACTGACAATAATCACCTTTGTTTGGCCTTCACCAAAGAAACCTTCAGTCTTCAGTTCCTGTGCAAGATCAAAGCCTGCTTCAGATGAATCTGGGCGTACGTAGCTGCGGTTTGCATAGCTAAGACCAAGTTGTTGCGCAGCCTTTTGGTCGCTTGTCACACTAATGATTGGAAGGTTTGGGCGGTGAGCAGCGATAGTCGCAGCAGTCGCACCGGACTTAGTTTCAGCGATGATTGCGTCTACCTTAAGTTGCTCTGCAAGAGTAACGGCAGCTGTACTAATAGCATCGAGCTGAACGTTCTTCGCGATAATATCGTGAATTGCCGATACCGGCGCGTTGTCTTGGGTGTATAGAATCACCTTCTTCATTGCAGCAACGGTTTCAAGTGGGTAGCGACCATTTGCGGTTTCATCTGAAAGCATAACAGTGTCAGCTCCTTGAATAACGGCATTCGCAACGTCACTTACTTCAGCACGAGTTGGCTCTGGGTTATCAACCATGCTTGCCATCATCTGAGTCGCGACAATGCTGAGCTTACCGTGCTTGCGGCACAGTGCAAGGAGTTTACGCTGCACAATAGGAACGATTTCAGCACCCGCTTCAACCGCGAGGTCACCACGAGCAACCATAATACCATCAGTCGCCTTAACAATCTCTTCCATTGCTTCTGGCTCAACAGCGGCTTTTGTTTCTATCTTCGCGATAATTTGTGCTTGTGAACCACCAGCAACAAGGATCTGACGAAGGTTGTGAATGTCTTCTGCGCTTTGTACGAAGCTGAGGGCGACGTAGTCGATGTCTTGGCCAAGGCCGTATTCGATGTCTTTAAGGTCTTTCGGGGTAAGGATGTCACCGCCAAAGTCAGTGTCAGGAAGGTTAATACCCTTTTTGCTCATCAACACACCGTCGTTTTCAACACGGAGCTTAATGGCAGTCGCTGAAGGAATCTCAACAACGGTTGTACGAACCTTACCGTCAAAGATGTAGATTGGCTCGCCAACTTTCACCTTTTCAGCCAAGTTATACTGCACTGGGAACGTCATACCGTTGTGTTCCGCTGCGTAATCAAGAATGATTTCGTCGCCAGTCTTTACTTCAGTGTTCTCATTGAGCATGCCAAGACGAATCTTTGGACCTTGCAGGTCTTGAAGAATCGCAACTGGTTTGCCAATCTTTGCGCTTGCTTCGCGGATCCAACGAATTTGCTCGGTTCGCTCATCGTAGTCACCGTGGCTAAAGTTAAGACGAAGTCCATTCACCCCTGCGTGAATAAGATTTTCGATCATCTCTGGGGTACTTGTAATAGGTCCTAGAGTTGCAAGGATTTTTGTTCGCTTAAAGATAATAGCCATGATGAGAAACGCCCTTCATTTTAAATAAATATGCCTTTGGTCGGTTCTATTGGTGACCTCACGGAGAATCGAACTCCGATTGCCAGGATGAAAACCTGGTGTCCTAACCGTTAGACGATGAGGCCATCAAAAGAACAAATCAAAGGCATTAATTCTTTTTTACCTCGAGTATTGTAGCAAAAAAACCTTTGTTTGACTAGAGCCTAAGGTGTTTTTGCAAAAAAATAGTCCCAGCTGGGACTTTCAGTGTGTGTGCCCGCCAGGGTCCCGGGCGCAGTGCCCGGGACCCCAGCGAGTGATGCTCAGCGCGTGGTGCGCTGGGCGCGATCATCCTCGACCGTGGGGGTCTCGAGGACGATCGGAATCGACTTTGTGGTGGGCCTCCCCATCACGCTGTCGATGCTGGACGGAGAGATCGGCGGCATCTCCTCGACCGAAGGCGGCGACGAGTGACCGGGGACGATCACCGGCAGCTTGCCGTTCACGCGCGCGGCCCGTCGTAGTGCGGGTTGCGTGCGTTGTTCGCCTTGTTGATCATCGCGCAGATGCTCTTGCGAGCGTCGGGCGAGCCGGCCAGCCAAGTCAGCGACTTGTACTTGTAGCCGAGCCGGAAAACAGCGATGGCCGCCAGCTCCAGCCCCACCGTCTGGTCGAACTCCGAGAGGCGGAACGCCTCCTTGAGAACGTCCAGCTGATAGGTCGAGACCCGCTCCTCCTCCGCCCTGGTCAGCCCGCCGTAGCTACGAACGGGAAACCTCAGCGGAGTCGACATGCCGATGACCGCGTTGACCAGCTCGAGCGTCTGCTCAGAGACGCTGTAGCCCGAACGCTCCTCCGCCCTGTCGGGGCTGGGGATGACGATCGCGTGAACGAACGTCTCGATCTTGGGCTTGGTCGCCGTATCTGCGATGGTCACGCCATGACCTCCTCGAACTCGGGCTCCATCGCGTCGATGGAATCCTCGTCCATGGGGAGGGCGTGCTCCAGATCCTGGAGATACATCGCGACCCGCTGTGAACAGGGGCGATCGGTGTACTCGCCGATGGCCGGTGCCACGTGGCGTCGCAGCGCTTCGCGGAACTGCTCCAGCCGGTCCGAGTGGCTCCCGCTGAGGAGCTCCCGAAGCCGCCAGTCGCCCGCGCAGCACTTCGCGTCGAAGAGCTGCTCGGTGATCCGGTCGAACGCTTCCGCGTCGTTCGTGTCGTGCGCCTTGGCCAGCTCGCGGAGCCAGTGGTCACTGAGCTTACGCCCGGCCCAACCGGCTACCTTACGAGCGACCTCTTCGCTCAACATTTCCTGTGTCAAGGTGAACCCCTTGCTCTTTACTCGGAATTACCCGAGCTGCGCTACCGTTATTGGCAGCTCTCCCCCGGGGATTGGGAAAGAGTTGGGTGAGGGTGGGACCCCCGCACACCTGCGCATAGACCAAAAATATACTCTTGTTGACAAAAATTGTCAAATATTGTGTTATTTAGTACTAGAAGTGTTATTTTACACACTACATATAGCGTTCTGTATATTCTCAGCCTCCCTTCACCCCATATAAAGCTTGTGCTTTCTGTATATATATTGTATAAAGCATTGACATTTTTAACATTTTGTGATAAATTAAGAACATCATTCACGGGTGCGGTATTGAGAGACCACGCCAGGGTGAGGAGGTCGTTAACAAGTCAGATCATTACAGTGCATGTCTATGCACTGATTTTGCTATAGGAAAAAAATCACTCCCTCGGGAGTAGCACGCCAGTTCGCTTATACGGATTGACGGCTGCTCCCGAACATTCCCCGGGGATGCAGCCACACTACGGGCAACCGCCTGTACGTGTCCATATCCCCTACGGGGAAGATTCGGAGTGATCATGACCATCAACACCGCCATCAACCCGCTTCACGAAGCCCTCGACGCCGCTGCTCCCAACCAGGAGATGTGGCTCGCGGGTGAAGCCGCCTACGAGCAGGTGAGCAACACGCCTGGCACCACCAAGGCCGATGCGTACCGCGCTGCCCTCGACGCCGCTGCCCCCGATGGGGGTTCGTGGCTCGCGGGTGAGCAGAAGCTCATCGATCGCGGCGAACTGCCTCGACCGACTCCCCGCTCCGCCGTCAGGCGTGGCTGGGACAAGGTCACCGAGAAGATCTCCGGGAAGAAGCGCCACGAGGACGACGGCACGCCGTCGGAGCCGACCTGGCTCTCCTACCTCGGGTTCACCCTTCTCGGCGCCTTCCTCGGCTTTCTGGCTGGTGCGCTCTTCGGCTTCGTGTGGAACATCATCACGATTTCCGCGCTGAACACCGACGCCGTCTACCAGAACACCGTCCTGACCATCTGCATGGTCGCCGGCACCCTCGCTGGTGCTGCCTTCGGCTTCGCCTGGGCAGCAGCTCGACACCGCAAGTTCCGCAAGATTCACGGCATCGTCGTGGTCGAGGAACACGACGGAATCGACGCAATCGTCGTCGAACGCCACCACACCCCCCAGACCGCCTAAGGAGGCGACACCATGACAAGCAATGAAACGCTGGCAACGCGCCAGCGGGTGGGGCTCGCTATCGGGGCCATCATCGCCATCATCGCCCTCATCGTGCTCGTCATTCCTCTCCTTCCGGGAGTGAATGTCGGTGCGGCCGAGGGCCAGATGAAGGTGCAGCCGTCGGCAACGCCCACGCCGACCCCCAGCGACTCGTGCGACCCTCGGTTCGTACAGGTCGCGGTCGGCAACGAGGGCAGCAAGGTCGACGACCAGTTCGAGGCGAAGTACATCGCGGCCACCGCCGAGGCGAACAACCTCAGCGATGCGCAGCGTGACCTGATCCTCGAGTGGAGCGGCAAGAACGCCGAACTTCTGGCGGAGTGGTCGTACGGATTCGGGCTCAACCCCGATCCGAACAACGGCGCCACTTTCATCGAAGACGGTTGCCTCTCGCATGAGGGGCAGATGCTCTACGCCAAGCTCGAAGGCGCGCTGACCGCAGCCGGCACGCAGTTCGCGGAAGCAGATGCTCCCGCGCACTACTACAACACCGGTGTGAACGACGGCGTCTTCGGCGTCGCCGAACACCAGGGCATCAGCGGGAACCGCAAGGCCATCAAGATCACCCTGAACGCCGGCACCGACAAGGAGACCGTCGTCTGGATCATGATCCGGTGTGGCAACCTCGCTCTGCCGTCCAAGCCGCCGATTCCGACGGTACCGACGGACCAGCCGCGCTGCCCGCACAACCCCGCCCTGCCACCCGATTCGGAAGACTGCAAGCCCCCCGTGGAGCGCAAGAAGCCGGAAGAATCCACGCTCAACAACCCTGCGGTTGACGACTGGAAGAAGGACGGCGGCGAGAAGCACTCGGTCAGCAACGGCGATGGATCGAAGGTCGCCAACGGCTACCAGGCAGACCCCCAGGGGGACGCCGAGAAGGCCGCCGAACAGGCACAGCAGGAGAACGAGCAAGCACAGCAGGAGCACCAGGAGGAAATCGCAGACGACGTCGTCGTCGAAGAGGACCAGGACCTGGGGCCCCTCCCTGAGCCCAGCACGCCTCCGGCTGGATGGTAACCACTTGAGTGGGTGGGTCGCTTCGGCGGCCCACCCCTCCCGACCCCTATAGCAAAGATCCGAGGAGTTGGATTTTTGCTTGAGTTCTTCACTGAACTCGCTTGGTCCGACTCCTCGTGAGTCACCTTATGATGATTCGTGTCTCAACTGGAGATGCACATTGTAATGATCTGATTTGGTAACCGTTAACAACCTGGCAACAATGATTTCAATTTCAACTTTCACTACTTTATACATTTAATTTGATTCACATCTGCGAGATGAATCAAGAAAAGGAGAAGGATATGAGTAAATTTACATCTCTCATTCGCCGTGCTCCAAAGCGTACTTCAGCTATCGTTGCAATTCTTGCTGCTGCAATTATTGTTCCTGCTGCTGTGTTCGCATGGGGCCCAAGCCGCGACACTTACACCATTGAGCGTCCGGCAGACAAAGTTACCTTTAACTCGATTACCAACAACCCAAACTATGGTGACGAACGAAACTTCGTAACCATTAAAGACGCGGCTAACACCGCTGCCGGTGGTTGGAAGGACGAAATCGCCGTACAAAACGGTAAAGAATACTGGGTGCGTATGTATGTTCACAACAACGCAGCCGACAACCTCAACCTCGTTGCTGAAAATGTAACTGCAAAGTTCAACCTTCCAACACAAGAGGCAAGCCGTATTCAAATTGATGGTTACCTTTCATCAAGCAACGCGGACCCTAAGCAAGTGTGGGACCAAGCGGTCTTCACCAGCGCTAACAAGTTTGCGCTTGACTACGTTGAAGGTTCAGCTGAATTCACAAACAACGTATTTACAGGTGGCACAAAGCTTTCTGATAGCGTTGTAAGTTCAGGTGCACTCCTTGGTTACAACAAACTCGACGGTAAGATCCCTGGCTGTTTCAAGTATGACGGCCTAGTTACCTTCAAGGTAAAAATTGTTGAAAGTAGCTTCGACGTACAAAAAACTGTACGAGTTCACGGTGCAACTGACACAACTTTCAAAGAAAACGTTTCTGTTAAGCCTGGTGACAAAGTAGATTATCAAATTTACTTCAAGAACACCGGTGGTACACAGCTTAAGGACGTAAGCATTCGCGACACCCTTCCTGCTGGCGTTACCTACGTTCCTGGAACCACTTACCTTTACAACGCGAACGGTCTTCGCCAAGTTGCCGATGGTATTACTACTACCGGCCTCAACATTGGTGGATACGTTGGTGGTGGTGAAGCATTCCTTAAGTTCACCGCTCAAGTAGCGGCGAACGACAAGCTTCCTATTTGTGGTCCAAACGTTCTCAAGAACACCGCAAAGGCTACGACAGCCGTTGGTTCTAAAGAAGACACTGCAACGGTAAACGTTCCTAAGGAATGTAAGCCAGAAGTTAAATACGCATGTAAGTCACTTGGTATCACCCAAATTAACCGTACTAACTTCCGTTTCACTACCAGCTACACCGCTGAAAATGCAACGTTCAAGAGCGTAACCTACGTTATCAAGAACGCAGCTGGTCAAACTGTTTCTACCCAAACTTCAAACAGCACTACCCTTAACTACACCCAAGCAACTGCTGGTTCATACACAGTTCAAGCTACCGTTACCTTCACTGTTGACGGCCAAGACAAGACTGCGACGAGCGAAGCATGTAAGGGTGAATTCAAGGTAAAGGAAGAGCCAAAGAAGATCAAGGTTTGTGACCTTACTACTAAGCAAATCGTTACAATCGACGAAAAAGACTTCGACGAAACTAAGTACTCAACCGACCTTAGCAAGTGTGAAGAAACTCCAGTAACCCCACCAGAACTTCCAAAGACTGGTGCAGGTGAAAGCATTGTTGCCATTGTTGGTCTTGGTGCACTCATTGCAAGCGCTGCTTACTACATCGCGAGCCGCCGTGCCCTTAACCAATAGTCGAGTCTGACCGCTCATCTCTTGCCTCTTTTGTAGGCAACCGAAGCAGTCCGGCTTCAAATCCGAACCCCGCTCCCTTTAGAGCGGGGTTTTTGGTATACTAACTATAATTATGGCGAATAAAACGAAGAAGAAGCGCAACAAGCAATACCGCGGCGTCGACGCTGCGCTTACCAAACCAAGTGTGACACGCATTAGTGCCGCCAACCGTTCAAAGTTCGGTCAATGGTGGTTTGAACGCAAGCGCATCTTAAAACCTGTACTTATTACCGTTGCGATCGCACTCGGTGTTTCGTGGCTCATTTTTGAGCTCATCCGTATTGCAAGCGGAAGCTAGTCTTTTGGAAGTGGCAAACGGAAGCCAAAGGTGCTTCCCTTGCCCTCTTTTGATTCAAAGATAATCGAACCCTTGTGGTCGTCAATCACCTTCTTAGCGAGGAACAACCCTACACCCGTACCATCTGGTCGTGCGCGGCGAGCGTTGGTTGCCCTAAAGAACTTATTAAATAGGTGCTCTTGCTCTGCTTTTGGCACGCCGATACCCGTATCAATGACCCTAAACTCAACAAAGTCACCGACCATCTTTAGACTTACTTCAATCTTTGATTTGTCTTTCGAGTAATAGATAGCGTTGTCGGCAAAATTCATCACTACCTGCTGAATCTTGTTTTCATCAAGCTCGAGCGTTGGAATGCTTTTTGGCTTTTTATACGAGAACTTAATGCCACGGGCAGCCGCATTTTGTGCCAGGCCATCAACTTCCCTATCCACTAAGAGCGCGAGGTCAACCGGATGTTTTTCAATTACAAACTTTCCCGTTTGCAGCCGCGATACATTCAAGAAATCTCCGATAAGCCGAACCATGCGCTCGCTACTGACAAACGCCTCGTTGAGCATGTGCTTTTGTTCTTTCGTAATCTTTCCCACGTCACCTTCAAGCATCATACTAATATAGCCCTTGATACTGGTGAGTGGTGTGCGAAGTTGGTGACTGGCCATGCTAATAAATTCATCTTTCGCTTCATCGAGCCGCTGAAGCTGCGCATTACTTGTGCGAAGTTCCTTTGTCGCCGAACTCACCCGTTGCTCGAGCGTGTCGTTAAGCTTCCGGACCTCATCGACCGACAGGGCGTTCTGAATAGCAATCGTCACTTCATCAGAAATACTTCGAAGCGCCTTTAGGTCACGGTTGGTATAGCCTGTCTTTTGCGAGCGACCAAGACACATAAACCCAATTTCATCATCGCCCTTATACAGTGGCACGACCAATTCGATTCGGTGGCTGATCATCATGCGCCGTAGTGGGTGCGACACCTCAAACTCTAAGACACGCATTGGAATGCCACTCTTCCTTTCAAGCGCATCGATATCATCAAATTCTGATGGCGATACCTTTGAATGATGCTCGGTCCCGGCCGTAATATAGCGCCCTCCGGGAAGATGCGCGAAAAAGAATACCTGTCGCGCCTTGAGCGTATTGGCGATGAGCTTTGAGGTGCGTTCGAGCAGCAACCGGAGGTCATTGGTTGAATTGAGGGTTTGGCTGAGCTGCATCGTAAACTGAGGAATTGAATAGTTCTCTTTATACAAGACTGTGTCAATGTGCCGATTAAAGAAGTGGCGAATTGGCTGTAGCGATAATGCAGCAATGAGCGCCGCAATAACAAGTCCTCCTTCTATAAAGATACGGAAGAAGATCGTGGCAATGAGACTGAAAATAAGCGCCACAATAATAAGCGTGAATACGTACGAGACCGCGCGAACCGCAACAAATCGAAGGTCGATCACTCCGTGTCGTCGGTGGTACCCCTCGCGCACGTACGAGATCAGATAGTAGCCGCACAAAACAAGTGCACTCGAAATAAACACGATAAATAGGCTCGCGCCCCATGCGGCGTCAACGAACGTACTGCCATCTGCCAAAATATATGCCCCCGGGAATACTGCTGGCGTAAACGATAGTACAAATACAAGCGCCGCAAATACCACGACGGCTTTTTGTATCCATACGTCAACGGTGGTTCTTTTCGTATCATCAACCATCTCCTGCGTCAGGAAGTATAAGCACGCCAGCGCAACGGTGATAGATGCCGCCCCAAAACGCGCACACCACAGTACAGCAATAGCATTGTCGCTCGTTAACGCAGTAAACGCCGCGACCATCAGTACAACAAGCGATGCGGTAATAAGCGCATATAAAGCACTCGACCACCATTTGGTCATTTGCCCAGATAAAGAAAGCCCTACGGCTGCGACTCCTATTATCCCACCAATAACAATAAGCGCTTCGATCACATTCACAGTATAGTCTAGAAATACCGCTCGTGCTATATAGTGGTATAATTTTCGTATGACCAAAATTGCAATTGTTGAAGATGACCCCGTAATTAGCCAAATGTACCGCATGAAATTCGAAGCCGACGGCTTTGATGTTCAGCTGGCGAATAATGGCAAAAAAGGTGTCGCACTGGTTGAGCATTTCTCACCAGACATTCTTCTTCTTGACCTTCAAATGCCCGAGATGAGCGGCGACGAAGCACTTGCAGAAATCCGCAAACAACCGTGGGGTAAAGACGTCCCAGTTATCATTCTCACCAACTTAGGTGAAGAAGAGGCTCCAAAAGGCATCCGGAGCCTCGGTATTCATGGCTACATTGTCAAAGCCGAGCTCACTCCTCGACAGGTCGTTCAACGCGTAAAAGACGCGCTTAGTGTCTAAGATTCTTCTTTAGAAACCGTCTTCTGCGCAGCGATAATGACATTGTCAAACAATGCTGCAATAGTAAGTGGACCGACGCCACCTCGTGGTGGTGTGATGGTAAGATCTTGACGCTCACGAACGTCAGCAGCAACATCACCAACAATAACGCCACCCTCTGAAGCAGTGCCAGCATCGACAACCACCTTGCCTGGCGCAATCATCGACGACGTAATAAGCCCAGGGACCCCAGTGGCACTCACAATAATATCGGCACCGCGCAGTACTTCTTGAAGGTTAGTCGTGGTGTCGTCGTAAGTTGTCACATTCAACCCAGCGCCAAGCCACAGTTTCGCAAGTGGCGCACCAACCAAACGGCCGTGCCCCACAATTGCGATCACTCGGTCGCGAAGGGTCACATTATAACCCGCAACCAGCCAGTCAATCGCAGTCGCTGTTGCCGAGGTATACGCAGCGTTTGGGCCAAGTCCGTCAACATCTTTTTCAGGCGCAATCAATGCTACGAGCCTATCGGTTTCCGTCGGGTCGGTGAGTGGCAGCTGCAAGATAATTCCGTGCACCTCTGGATTTTCGTTCAGGCGCTCGATTGTATCAGCCACATCCGCCTGCACAACCTTATGAACATCTACTTCAATTAAAATATCTTCGCCGTAGATTTGTTTTTGGTTCACAAACGCATCAATCACAGGGTTGTCGCCGACAACAATAATTGCAAGCTTCGGAAAAGTGTTCCTAGCCTGACGGAGTGCCCGCACCTGCTTCGCTTGACGCTCTTTTACAAAATCGGCCAATTCGCGTCCATCAAGAATTCTCATACTCTTAGCCTAACAAAATGCATGGTACAATGAAACTACTAAGGAGAACAGATATGGGAATTCTTTCAACACTTGCACAATATGACGGGTATTACGACGATTCGTATTACTACACAACAACCAGCTTCGAAACACTTGATCCTGCCTCGGCAGCCGTTGCGGCGGCCTTTGGATTTATTTTTGTGCTCTTCCTCATCGCACTCTATGTGGTGATGGCACTGTGTCTTATGCGCATCTTCAAAAAAGCCGGCGTAAAACCATGGATCGCGTGGGTACCCTTCTATAACAACTGGAAGCTGTTGGAGATCGGTGGTCAGCAGGGGTTCTGGGCTGTCCTCGCCATCCTCCCAATTGTTAATATTGTCTCGGCCGTCTTCATGTATATTGCCATGTACAACATCGGCCTTAAGCTCGGTAAAGATGGCGCCTACGTACTCCTCGCTATTTTCCTCGCACCAGTCTGGTTCATTTTGATGGCCGTCGATAAGTCACCCTGGAATGACGCAGCAGGTGCCCCAAGCCTTGCTCCTGAAACGCACGGCACCCCAACACCTACGGCAACCGTTTAAACGCTATATGAAGAAAAACGTCCTCGCACTGAGGACGTTTTTCTTTGGAGGGTCAGGTGGGACTTGAACCCACGACATTCTGCTTAAGAGGCAGACGCTCTAACCAG
>CAZMJB010000023.1:0-15284 GCA_964566735.1 uncultured Candidatus Saccharibacteria bacterium | reverse complement strand
AACGGGCAAGCTAAGCCGCCGTGAAGTAAGTAAGAAGCTTGGTCTTCAAACCTTTGAAGGCGAAATTTACCGCAAACTCGAGGGCCTTATTGAAGATAACGAAACGCTCATTAAGCAGCTCGCCGAAGATAAGACTCGTGATAATACCGGGTACAAGCGTATTTCAGAAGTCCGTGCAAAGGATGGCTCATTTGACCTTACGCCACTATTTATAGGAAGCCAGGGGACACTCGGTATTATTTCTGA
The DNA here is from genome assembly GCA_964566735.1 of uncultured Candidatus Saccharibacteria bacterium. GTDB lineage: Bacteria > Patescibacteriota > Saccharimonadia > Saccharimonadales > Saccharimonadaceae > Microsaccharimonas. The sequence continues at coordinate 15,038 of CAZMJB010000023.1, read as the reverse complement.
AGCAGTACTTAAGACGGACTTCTACGCGCTTGATGAAACGCTCGCGGTCATTGTTGCCGACTCAATCCAAACAGGTCGTGACCTGAGCGACCGTATCCTTGAACTTGAACCAACGGAACTTCGTGTTATTGATGGTGCGGTGCTTCGCCGTGCGGCTAAAAATGGTACAAGCTTTGCAGTGCTTGGTTCGGTTGAAAAGGTCGGAGCTGTCGTACTGGTTCGTTTTAATGACTTCGCAACTCGTGCTCAAGACCACAAACTTAAAAAGCTCCGCAAACTTCTTAAGAAGATTAACATGAACGCCGTCGACTCGACCGAGCGCGATCCAGCTGATTTTCGAACGCTTACGGGAGTAAATACCAGCCTTCAGTTGAGTGCGAGTGACGATAAAGTGGCGATGCCAATTATTAACGGCGTTTCCGTGCCGCTTAACCGCTGTGAGGAATTTGAAATCGCCGTGAGCGACCTCGCTACTAAACAACATCTAGAACTTCCACTTGAATACGATGCTGTTGCCGGTGTCTATAATACCTTCCCACTCCTGAGCCTTGATTCTGTTGCCGATAAGCAAAAGGTATTCAAGCTCCTTACGGAATACGCCTCTCTCGTCGATAAGTGCGGCGGTGCATTTACCGCCGATGGCGCCGAAGGACGATTAAAGGCGAATGCCGCTTGGGCGACGCTCGATGAAGCGCACGCACGACTCTATGAACAGGTCCGTGAGATTTTCGACCCATTCGGAACGCTTAATCCAGGGGTAAAGCAAAAGGCTGAAATGCGTACGCTCGTTGGTGCTCTTCGCTCGAACTTCGACAGCGCAAGTGTGCTATAATTTTTGAGCATGCGGATGTGGCGCTGCGTGAACGCACATAGGTGTAGACGCGCTGCGCAGTTGCATGATATGCGGATGTGGCGAAATTGGTAGACGCGCTAGCTTCAGGTGCTAGTGCTCGCAAGAGCGTGGAGGTTCAAGTCCTCTCATCCGCACCATAGGAGGCTTACTGCAATCGCCCTGGTTTTGCAGGGTAGTGAGCAGGTCTCCTACGGAATTATCGAACAGGTCACCCTTCGGGGGGGCCTGTTTCTGCGTTTGCGACGCTTCTGCGGGCAAATTCAGCTTCAGCCACGTTCAGCGGCGAGCAACTCGGCCAGAGGCGAAGCGAGTTCGTCGCCGACGACATCGCCTGAGCGTGGGAGAACGCAGCGAGCGGAACACCGGCGTCTGCCACCTCGTTGTGAAAGCTACGTCACCCGAAGCCTTGAACGGCTTGCGCTAATGACTCATAGTCATGGGCAGTTATGGCGCGAAGGGCATCCCGCACCAGTTCTGACTTCCTGGCCGGCTCAACACGAGCCCCTTCATTCGTAGCGCGCCGCGGTTTCACGATCGTGGAGCTGCTGATCGTCGTGGTCGTCATCGCGATCCTGGCGGCCATCACGATCGTGGCGTACAACGGCATCCAGAACCGGGCGAAGGAGTCGGCTGCGCAGGCGGCCGCCAAGCAGGCTTTCACCAAGATCCAGGCGTACGCCATCGCCAATGGTGATCTGTACCCGGCCGATCTCGCCACAGCCGGTCTCGTCAATAGCAACTACCAATACCGCGTCGACAACGCAGCCAGCCCGAAGACGTTCTGTCTGACCGCGACCAGCAGCAACGTTTCCTTCTTCGTCTCCAGCGTCGTGTCTACACCAACCGCCGGGGCCTGTGCCGGACACGGCATCAACGGCGGCGGAGTGATCACGAACCTCGCCCTCAACCCGACAGCGGAATTGAACGCGTCCTGGTACAACCCCTGGGGCGGAAACGGCGGTGGGGTTGTGTCGCTCACACGAGTGAGCGCTGCGTGGGCAAGTAGCGGATACGCCGCTCGAGCGACTTGGACAACCGGGAACACGACTTGGAATGGCGATAATGGCTATACGACTCCATCGCACGGCGGCGCGGGAAGCCTGCAACCCAACACGCAGTACACCGCCGTGTGGAAGGCGGCGACTTCGAAGTCGCAACGACTGCTCACATACGTTGGGAACTGGAGACAGCTCAACAGTGGAGTATCCGATGGTTCCGGAACCGTGCAGACCCAGTCGGGACAAGTCCTTGCGAGTGCCGGGGTTCCGGTTCAACAGTTCATTACGTTCACCACCGGCCCGAACACTTATGGCGCGAAGATCTTCGCTCAGCTTGTGAATGGAACAGGTGCGAGTCTTTGGAGCTCCGGCGACTACCTCGACATGAGTGACTTGATGATCGTCGAGGGTGCCGCGGTGCCGACCTTCGCTGACGGCGACTCACCAGGCTGGATCTGGAACGGAACACCGAACAACTCGACCTCGACCGGACCGCAACTGTAGCTGACATTCACGCTCGCTGAACGTCGACGCTTCGAACCGCAATCGACTCTCGTCCGAGCGAACAGCTTCTTGAGGTGAGATGTCGCCCTTTCTCGATTGCAGTGGGATTGCAGGAGGCGCACCAAAATATGACCTTGCACGAGGTCATATTTTATATATTGGAGCTATTGAGCGGAAAATTTGTATGCCACCTCAGGGCTACCTTCGCCAGGACCATTCGACCTTGCTCCCCAAGCCCTAATGGTAATGGATCGAGTCTTTCGTAGATATTGAGCACAGCTTGGCGAGCGATAAGCACGTGACGATTAGAGAATCGTTTGTCCCAAGTTGAAAATACATGGTGAAATAAAAACCCTTCCGCTCTTGTATCTCCTTGGTATCTTCCGGAGCCATGCTCGTCGAGGGTCTTTATAAGAGGGTTTTCGTCATCTTCTTTTGTATCATCGTATGCAGCAACTTCAAAGCCGAGTCTGTGAAAGGTATAGGTGGCATTTTGGAGGTGTCGACGGCCATGGACACGAAACCGTGATTCTTCCCCGAAGATCGGGTCAATGGTAGTGTGCGCCTCTAAAATATGAGCATCTGGTTCGCGAAGCGTCTCGACCCAGAAATCCTCGATATCCACCCAGTCACCGGTAGCGTATACAGCTCTGCGGCGGTCGTCGTCGGCAATATACAAGAGGTCCCGACACAGCTCTTCTGATGGTGCGCTTTGTTCGGGCACTGTAAAAGGTTGCTCGATGGGTCGAGGTGGCCAGTAGTCGAAATCGAATCGGCTCGTCATGGCCTCTAGTATACTAGGAGTTATGCAAGATGCTACTGAAGATACTCGAAATGTTGTTGATCGCTTCCGCGGACGGTCGGTTGAGGCGATTGTTGAAGAACTCGACACATCACGCTCTGAGCTGGAAATTGCCGTCGAAAACCTCGAGCGCGACTTTAATATGGGTACAATTGTTCGTAACGCCAACGCATTTAACGTAACGAAAGTGCACATTATTGGCAGGAAGCAGTGGAATAAACGCGGCGCTATGAAGACGGATGCGTATCTTCATCTTGAGTATCATCAAACTCCAGAAGCATTTTTTGAGGCTATGCGCGCAAACGACAAGGAGGTGATAGCAATAGATATCGTGGAAGGTGCAGTGCCACTCCATGAGGCCGAGCTTCCAAAAAATGCTGTGCTCGTGTTTGGTGCTGAAGGCCCAGGCTTGTCGCAAGAGCTGCTCGAAGGCGCGCGTCAAGTTGTCATGATCGAACAATTTGGCTCTACGAGGTCGGTTAACGTTGGGGTTGCCTCGGGGATTGCGATGTATACATGGGTGCAACGACACCGATTGACCCACTAGCTGTAGCGTGTCATACTATGAATATGGAAGTCACCGCGAACAGTTCGGGGTCGGTGCACGTCTTGCGACATAGTTTTCGGCCGAGCGATTATCTTGCGCTCGCACTTGAGCGATATTTGGAACCGGGGGCCACGCGCCCCCGGCCTTTGTTATATGCAACCCGGCTTGTTACCTTTGATACGCTGCATTATCCAATTGAAGAAATAAATATCGATTACGATTTTGCGAACCGAGCCTTTATGCGACAGCACCGCGAAAAGATTGCACTTGGAGGGGCGAGTGTGAAGGGGGCGAGAATTGCGGTGCATAGTCAGGCTGACGGGTCACTTCGTGTCGGGTTCTTACCAGCTAATGAGGAGCGGTTTAATGAGCTACTATCGGGTTTTGACAGGTTTCCACTACGCGAGGAGCCAGCCGAGCCTGAGGTAAAGCATCGACATTATGTACATACAACAATACCGGCTAACCTCCTTGATGTGGGAGCTATTGAAGAAGTAACCCGCTCCTTTTCTCGCGAGCTCGACGACCCTTATCTGTCGCGGTTCTATACGATAAGTCCTTCAGCTATCGATCGTCGCGCTATTCCGCTACCAACGGTCCTTCCCGGGGTCGTACGACCGGAATAGACTTGTTGTTACTCTGGAACCATGCGAAAATAAGGGCACTATGACAGCACTATCCTCACAGCCTTATAAAGGCACCCGCGACTATTATCCTGAAGACAAGCGTGTACAGAATTATATTTTTGATACCTGGAAGCGGGTTGTTGAGCAATTTGGCTACGAGGAATACGGTGCGCCAATTCTTGAAAACCTAGAAATTTACGCGGCAAAAAGTGGTCAAGAGCTCGTCAATGACCAAACCTACGTGTTCACCGATCGTGGTGGTCGCACGGTGGCGATTCGCCCTGAGATGACTCCTTCTGTAAGTCGTATGGTGGCAGCTCGACGCCAGGAGCTCGCATATCCTGCGCGTCTTTACTCAATTGCGAACTTTATGCGCTATGAACGTCCACAGCGCGGTCGTGAGCGTGAGTTCTGGCAGCTCAATGTTGATGTGTTTGGGGTTGATGATATCGCCGCTGATATCGAAATTATTACTATTTCTGACACAATTTTGAAAGAATTTGGCGCTAAAAAAGGCGACTATATTATTCGCGTTAACAACCGTAAGTTCATTCACTACATGATGGCAGAGTACCTTGGACTCGATACGGTCGGAGCGCTTCAAATGACAAAGCTATTTGATCGTCGTGGAAAAATTACCGAACAAGACTTCGATGAGCAAGCACTCGCTATTTTGGGCGAAGCGCAGGCAGATGACATTGCGAAGATTAAGCAGATTATTGATGCAAAGGACGTTGCATCACTTCCAGAAGAACTGCAGCACGCCTCTGCGCTTAGTGAAATTAAGGCCGTCTTTGAAGGCCTCCAACAAGCAGGGGTTGACGGTGCGGTTTTCGATGCAACCCTTATGCGCGGGCTCGACTACTATACGGGAACTGTGTTCGAAGTATTTGATACCCACCCGGACAATAATCGATCACTCTTTGGTGGTGGGCGGTACGATGGCCTCGTGGGGCTGTTTGGCGCCGAACCTATCAGCGCCGTCGGCGTGGCTCCAGGAAATACCATGATTGAAAACTTCCTTGATGTGCACGGTCTTCTTCCTGAAAATACTTCAAAGACCGACATCTACATTGTTGTTATCGGTGACGCACTTCAAGATGCACGCCGCGTTGCGTACGAACTCCGTCAATCTGGACTTAATGTTGAGGTAGATATTACGGGTCGTAAGCTTGATAAGCAAATTAAAACTGCCGTAAAAAAGAACATCAAGCAGCTGCTCTTTGTTGGGGAAAAAGACGCTGAGTCTGGTCAATATTCACTCAAGAACGTCGAAAGCGAGACCGAAGAAAAGCTTTCTCCTGAGCAAATCATTCAGAAGTTCCGCGCGTAGCTTGCTGACTTGCGGCTTCTTTCCACCTCTGTTATAGTAAGTCTAATGAAGACGACCGTAAAAAACCTATCCGACACTAAAGTGGAACTCACTATTGCACTTGGCGCAGAGGCGCTTGCTGATGCACATAAAGTTGCACTCGTAAAACTCAGTAATACCGTAAAAGTCCCAGGCTTCCGTAAAGGGAAAGTTCCTGCAAGTGTTGCAGCAAAGCACATTGACCAGCAGGCCCTTCAAGAGCAGCTTCTTGATGATGCGATTAGCAAGGCAGTTGCCGAAGCCTTCCTCGCTGAAAAAATTCAAGTTCTCGACCGTCCTGCAGTAGAAATTAAGAAGTATGTTCCAGGCGAAAGCCTCGAATTTACCGCTGAAGCCGAAGTGCTTCCTCCGGTAAAGCTCGGAGACTACAAGAAGCTTAACGTAAAGATTGAAAAGGCTACCGTAAAAGAAGCTGACATCAACGACGTTATCGAACGCATGCGCACTGGCTTTGCTGAAAAGAAAGAAGTCGAACGTGCCGTGAAAGACGGCGACGAAACGGTTATCGACTTTGTAGGTAAGAAGGACGACGTACCATTCGATGGCGGCACTGGCACCGACTACACGCTTAAGATTGGTTCTGGCCAATTCATCCCTGGTTTCGAAGAGGGAATTATCGGTCACAAGGCGGGCGAAACGTTCGACCTCGATCTCGAGTTCCCTGAAGACTACCACGCTAAAGACCTTGCTGGTCAAAAAGTAGTATTCACGACCACGCTTAAGACCGTGAACGAACTGGTCCTACCTAAGGCAGACGACGAACTCGCCAAGAAGGCAGGTGAGTACAAGACACTCGATGAACTCAAAGCGGACATTAAGAGTGAAATTACGACGCAAAAAGAACGTGAAGCAGGTGACAAGCTTAAGGATGATCTCATCAATGCATTGATTGAGAAAAGCGATGTTCCGGCTCCAGAAGTACTTGTTGCTGACCAAATGCGTTCAATTGAACAAGACTTCGCACAGAACCTGATGTACCGCGGCGTTGATCTTCACACCTATCTTGAAGCAAATGGCTTTAAGGACGAAGACGACTGGCGCGAGAAGGAGGTGAAGCCAACTGCGACAAAGCGTACTCAAGCTGGCCTTGTTTTGAATGAACTCAGCCAAGTTGAAAAGATTACTGCAACTGACGCAGAAATCGACGAGCACGTTGAAGTGCACAAGCGCCAATACGCGAACAACCCTGAAGTGCTGAAACAATTTGAAACTCCAGAAGTACGTCGTGATATTGCGAACCACTATGTTACCGAAAAGACCATTGCTCGCCTTGTTGAGCTCAATGGCGGCACCCCAGCTCCACTTAATTAATCGTAAGTAAGCAAAACCAAATTAGCACTCACTTGACCCGAGTGCTAATTTTTATGTACAATAAAAAATAGAAAAAGAGGTATATGGTATGAGTAGTCCTAAAAGTTATCTAGTTCCAACGGTTATTGAAAAGTCACACGACGGTGAGCGTGCTTTTGATATATATTCACGACTTCTTAAAGATCGCATTATTTTCCTAGGTGAAGAGGTAAATGAGCACACGGCGAATATTGTGATTGCACAGCTTTTGTATCTTGCGTACGAAGACCCAAAGAAAGACATTAAGCTCTATATTAATAGTCCTGGCGGTAGTGTGTACGATGGCCTTGGTATTTACGACACTATTCAGTTTATTGCACCGGATGTTCAAACGATTGGCATTGGGCTTCAGGCAAGCATGGGAGCTTTCCTGCTTTCAAGTGGCACGAAGGGAAAGCGCTTCGCATTACCGAATAGTCGTATCATGATTCACCAGCCCTCAAGTGGTACCCAGGGAAAGATTAGCGACCAAGAGATCACGCTTCGTGAAGGGCTCTTCCTCAAGCAGAAGCTAAACGAGATCCTCGCTAAAAACACTGGCCAAAAGCTCTCAAAAGTTGAAAAAGACGCCGACCGCGATTTTTGGATGAGCGCGGAAGAAGCAAAGAAATACGGTCTCATTGACGAAATCATTACAAAGTCTTAGTGCCAGGTAAGCATAAGTGCTATAATGGCGCGAGTATGCCGCACACCCCTATACACATAGCCACAAAGAAGAAGCCAATTCCGAAGAAAGCAACCCATACCTTTACCGCACTCGACCGGGTAGTGCTCTTTGTCTCGGTCTTATACCCATTTAGCGCGTTGCCACAAATTATCGCCGTCTTTAGCGGTAAGACCGAAGGTGTTTCGGTTACGTCGTGGATCGTGTTCCTTATCTGTGCCTCTCTATTTCTCGTATACGGCATTAAGCGCCGCGTTCCACCAATGATCGTCTCTAACTCAATATGGATTGTTATGGATGCACTTGTGATTATCGGTATTGTGACTGCCGGTTCGACCATTACCTGGATCTAAGCTGTACTTGACACCGTACTCGTGCGCGAGTATCTTTAGGCGTGTCCCATCCCCCAGCAAAGGAGCAGCACATGGGTACTCTCGGAATAACACGCAGGCAGCGTCGGTATCGTGGTCCGTCATTCGGCAGACGACTACTGAACACCGTCGGCGGGGTTACGCTGATTCTAGTGGCGGCGCCACTGTACGCAGCGTCGGACGTCGTGGATCGGCTGAAGGTGCGGGTCATCAAGTGGCTTGACAACTGGCTCACCTACGACGATCGTGACGACCAGTTCAAGGCGAAGCCGACGACCGTCGTCGAAAAGAAACGCCTGGAAGGGGTCGTGAAGTGAACGCAGGGAAAGTCGTAGGCCTGACCGTTACTGGCTTCATGGCTGTGGCAGTCGCGATGGCAGGTATCGTCGTGGCGCTGGCTGCTATCTTCGACGACGACACGCTCTACTCGGATGCTCATCTGGACATCGAGGCGTAGAGTGCCGGGGTGCGACTAAAAGGTCGGCCTCGATGCGCTCTCCGACTGGAGCTAGGGATTCCCTGTGGGTTGCCGGTGCGCCGAAAGGCTGTGCTGCGACCCACAGGGTTACCCGCGAGGTGTATTCTATGTAAGGTAGATTGCACCACGCGGGCTGTTTTATTTTGACCGTATTTATATCTTGACTATTTGTCTAAAAAACCGCACAATGGGTACCAAGAAGTAGTGTAGCCCTGATTATCTATGCCCGCGAGACGCTAGATATTGAGCCAGGTGGATGTGGCAGTCCCAATCTGGCTACAGAGGTTAAGGGAATCTTCGGCGCCAAAGAAAACCCTTATATAAACCCAATTTAATTAATGCGAGGTCCATTTACCTATGGCAAGTACGAAAAGTACGAACACTCAGCGTGTGTTTTTCACGAGCGATGACACAGCGCTCCCAGTACCAAACCTAATCCAGCACCAACGAGAGAGTTGGAAAGATTTCATCGAAACTGGTCTTGGCGAAATCTTTGCTGAACTTAACCCAATCGACGACTACACCGGCCAAAAGCTGGCGCTTCGTTTTGGAAAGTATGCATTCCAAGACCCTAAGCACTCTGAAGTGCACGCAAAAGAAAACAACCTTACTTTTGACGCACCACTTCACGCTATCGTTGAGCTTACCAACAAGGTAACCGGCGAAGTAAAAGAACAAGAAATCTACCTTGGTGACTACCCATGGATGACCGACCGTGGAACATTCATCATTAACGGTACCGAGCGTGTCGTTGTTTCTCAACTTATCCGTTCAGCTGGTGTATTCTTTACCGCTGACCGTGCTGCAACCCGTAACTTCTACGGCGCAAAGCTTATCCCGGGCCGTGGTGCTTGGCTTGAATTCGAGACTGCATCAAACGGTGCTATCTACGTGAAGATCGACCGTCGTCGCAAACTGCCAGTGACGACTCTTTTCCGTGCCCTCGGATACAACAAGACTTCAGAAATCAAAGACCTCTTTGCCGATGTTGACACCGGTGAGGTGAAGTACCTTGACGCTACACTTGATAAGGACCCAGCACGTGGAACGAACGAAGCACTCATTGAAGTGTACCGCCGTCTTCGTCCGGGTGACCTCGCTACTGTAGACAACGCACGTTCAATGATCGAGCGTATGTTCTTCGACTTCAAGCGTTTCGACTATTCTCGTGTTGGTCGTTACAAGCTTAACCAACGTCTTGGTCTTGAAGTGGCAAACACCACTGAAAACCGTGTCTTCCAAGTTTCAGACCTTATCGCTATCGTTCGCGAAGTGATTCGTCTTAACAACGCACAAGAAGACGCTGACGACATCGACGCACTTTCTAACCGTCGCGTGAAGCTCGTTGGTGAGCTCGTTGCTCGTCAATTCCGCGTTGGTATGCTGCGTATGCAGCGTAACGCTATGGACCGCATGTCAATGTCTGACATCGAGACTGTTACTCCGTCACAACTTATTAACGCTCGTCCAGTTGTTGCTGCGGTTCGCGAATTCTTCGCAAGCTCACAGCTTTCACAGCTTATGGACGAAACCAACCCACTTGCAGAGCTCGCGCACAAGCGTCGTCTTTCTTCAATGGGTCCTGGTGGTCTTTCACGTGAGCGCGCCGGCTTCGACGTTCGTGACGCTCACCCAACTCACTATGGCCGTCTCTGTTCTGTTGAAACACCTGAAGGTGCAAACATTGGACTCGTTCTTAACCTAGCGTCATACGCACGTATTAACGAGTACGGATTCATCGAAACTCCTTACCTTAAGGTTAAAGACGGCAAGGTAACCGACGAAGTTGTCTACCTCGACGCATCACAAGAAGCAACTGAGGTTATTGCCGACGCTGGTGTCGAACTCAACGCCGACGGCACTTTCAAGGAAGACCGTGTGTCTGCACGTAACGGGCTCCTTCCTGAGCAAGTTGACGTTGCAGAAGTGACCTTTGCAGACGCTGCGCACAAGCAAATTCTTGGTGCAACTGCATCACTCGTGCCTTTCGTAGAAAAGAACCGTGTTGACCGTTCACTCATGGCCGCAAGCATGCAGAAGCAAGCTGTGCCACTTCTTCAACCACAGTCTCCAACTGTTGGTACTGGTATCGAAGCTGAAATCGCTCGTAATACCAGCCAACTCGTTGTTGCTGAAGCTGACGGTGAAGTGATTCGTGCTGACGGTGACGCCGTTGAAGTGAAGTACAAGGAAGGTGTAAAGACCTACGAACCAGTACACTTCGAGAAGTCAAACGACGACCGATCAATCAACCAAAAGGTGATTGTAACTCGTGGTCAAAAAGTGAAGGCTGGCGACATTCTTATTGAAGGTGCATCTGTTGCAGATGGTGAAATTGCCCTTGGTAAGGACCTCCTCGTAGCCTTCATGCCATGGAACGGATACAACATGGACGACGCGATCGTACTTTCACGCCGCCTCGTGGCTGACGACACCCTTACGAGTGTGAACATTAAGGACTACACCGTAGAAGTACGTGAAACCAAGCTTGGGCCTGAAATTGTTACTCGCGACATTCCAAACGTTTCTGAAGAATCACTTCGTCACCTCGACGAGAACGGTATCGTTCAACTTGGTTCTGAAGTTAAGGCTGGTGATGTACTCGTTGGTAAGATTACTCCAAAGGGTGAGCAAGAGCTCAGCTCTGAAGAGCGTCTCCTCCGTGCAATCTTCGGTGAAAAAGCGAAGGACGTTCGTGATACTTCACAACGTATGAACAACGCTGGTGGTGGTAAGGTTGTTGGTGTTAAGATCTTTAGCCGTGAAAACGGTCACGAACTTAAGGCTGGCGTACTTATGCAAATCCAAATCTTCGTAGCTCAATTCCGTAAGATCTCTGTAGGTGACAAGCTTGCAGGTCGTCACGGTAACAAGGGTGTGGTTGCGCGTATTCTCCCAGTAGAAGACATGCCATTCCTCGAAGACGGTACTCCAGTTGACGTAGTCTTGAACCCACTCGGTGTCCCAAGCCGTATGAACATTGGTCAGCTCTTTGAAACACACCTTGGTATGGCAGCTCGTGCCCTTGGATACAAGGTTGCAACCCCTCCATTCAACGGTATTTCAGACGAAACCATCTCTAACGAGCTTGAAAAGGCTGGATTCGCCCGCGACGGTAAGAGCCAACTCTTCGACGGTCGTACCGGTGAAGCCTTTGAAGAGCGAACCACGGTTGGTGTGATGCACATGTTGAAGCTTCACCACATGGTGAGCGACAAGATCCACGCTCGTTCAACCGGTCCTTACACTATGGTGACCCAACAGCCACTCGGTGGTAAGGCGCAAAACGGTGGTCAGCGCTTCGGTGAGATGGAGGTGTGGGCACTTGAAGCATATGGTGCTGCGGCAACACTTCAAGAAATGCTTACTATTAAATCTGACGACGTTTATGGACGTGCAAAAGCCTACGAATCAATCATTAAGGACGAAGCGATTGTTGGACCTAAGCTTCCAGAATCATTCAACGTCCTTGTGAAGGAACTTCAAGGCCTTGGTCTCCGTGTTGACCTCATGGACCTCAGTGAAGACGAAATCGTCGACGCAGAACAAGTGATCGGCAGCGTGATCAACGGACAACCAGTACCGGTTGCAGAAGTTGATCTTGCAGAAGAAGTCGAAACTATCCTCGATGAAGCTGACGCCGAAATGGACGACCTGACTGAAGATGGTCTCAGCATCCAGGATATTGATGAAATTGACGAAGTAAAGGAGGAGGTGTAAATATGTCACGCGTCGTAACAAATAGCAACAACGGCATCGCTGACTTTGACGCTATCCGTCTCAGCGTAGCAAGCCCTGATGATATTCAGAAGTGGAGCTACGGTGAAGTCACAAAGCCGGAAACAATTAACTACCGTACTCAGAAGCCTGAGCGTGATGGTCTGTTCTGTGAGCGAATCTTCGGTCCAGTAAAGGACATCAACCCACACGACTCAAAGCTTAAGGGTGTACGTTCTCGCGAAGCAGCAGTAGACAAGAATGGTGACCTTGTTACCAAGTCTATCGTTCGTCGTGAGCGTATGGGGCACATTAGCCTTGCCGCTCCAGTTGCACACATCTGGTTCATGCGCGGAACTCCAAGCGCAATGTCACTCCTTCTTGGTATCACTGTTCGTAACCTCGAGCGCATCGCGTACTTTGCTACTTACGTAGTATTGAAGGCTGATGAAGAAACCCGCGACAAGTTCCTTGCTGACCTTGAAGCTGAAACTGAAGCTGGCCGCATGGCTATCAAGATGCGTTACGAAAAAGAAGCTGAAGCTGAAGCTGCCGATGTAAAGGCACTTGCAGAAGCGCAAACTCGTGAAATCAACGACCTTGATGAGTCATACATCCTCAAGAAGACCCAGCTCGAGAGCCTTACAAAGAACGCTCTTATGAGCGAAGTTGACTACCGTAACCTTCCAGAGGAATACCAAGACCTCATCGAAGTTGGTATGGGTGGACAAGCCCTCAAGGCACTTCTTGATGACATCGACCTCGAAACACTTATCGTACAACTCAGCGAAGAAGCTGAAAGTGCGAAGGGTCAACGTGAGAAGAAGCTCCTCAAGCGCCTTAAGGTACTTGAAGGTATGCAAGCTGCGGGTATCGACCCAAGCAGCCTGACGCTCACCGTTCTTCCAGTGATTCCACCGGACCTCCGTCCTATGGTGCAACTTACTGGTGGTCGTTTTGCGACCTCAGACCTTAACGACCTTTACCGTCGTGTTATTAACCGTAATAACCGTCTTAAGAAGCTTATCGAGCTCAATGCGCCTGAAGTGATTCGCCGCAATGAAATGCGTATGCTTCAAGAAGCTGTTGACGCCCTCGTGGACAACTCAGCTGCTCGTGGTGGTCGTGCGGTAAATGCAACCGGTGGCCGTCGTCGTCTTAAGTCAATCTCAGACATGCTTAAGGGTAAGCAGGGTCGTTTCCGTCAAAACCTTCTTGGTAAGCGTGTAGACTACTCTGGACGTTCAGTGATCGTTGTTGGTCCTAAGCTTAAGATCAACGAATGTGGTCTTCCAAAGCAAATGGCCCTCGAACTCTTCAAGCCATTCGTTATTAGCTGGTTGATTCGTGGTGAGTACGCGCACAATATTCGTTCAGCGACTCGTCTTATCGAAGCTGGTGAAGCAGTGGTATGGGACGCACTTGATGCAGTGATCGAAGGTAAGTACGTGCTTCTTAACCGTGCACCGTCACTTCACCGTCTTTCAATCCAAGCGTTCCAACCTCGCCTCGTTGAAGGTAAGGCTATCCAGCTGCACCCACTCGTAGCAAACGGTTTCAACGCCGACTACGACGGTGACCAGATGGCAGTTCACCTTCCACTTTCACGCCAAGCTCAAGAAGAAGCTCGTACACTCATGAGTGCAACGGCCAACCTTCTTAAGCCAGCTGATGGTGCGCCGGTTCTTTCAATCGGACAGGACGTTGTCCTCGGTAACTACTACCTGACCTACAACAAGCCAAGCGCACAAAGCGACGTTGTGAAGCCATTCAGCTCTGTATATGAAGCAGAAATGGCCTATGACAACGGTGTGATTCAACTTCAAACTCCAATCCGTGTGGTTGCGAAGGGTGAAACACGAAACACTACCCTTGGTCGTGTATTCTTCAACGAAATCCTTCCAGCTGACTTCCCATACGATGACAACATCCAAAGCAAGAAGCAGCTCAAGAAGGTACTCAGCCAGATCTTTAACATCTATGGTGCTGAAGCTACTGCACAAACCGCTGACCGCATGAAGGGCCTTGCCTTCCGATTCGCTACTGTATCTGCAGTATCAACCGGTAAGGACGACTACATCCAGTTCCCTGAAACTGACGAGTTCATCGCCGAAGGTGACGCAAAGGTTACGCTTATCTCAGAACAATACGACCAAGGTCTTATTACTGAAGAAGAGCGCTACAGCCTTACCGTTGCTACCTGGCGTGGCGTTGTTCGCCAAATTACTGACTTCCTTCAAGCGAAGCTTAAGGACATGGACACAAGCGTGTCAGTCATGGTCAACTCTGGTGCTCGTGGTGATATCTCAAACGTTCAACTTGCAAGCGCTATGATCGGTATCATGGTGGACGCAACAAACCGTGAGATTGAGCTTCCGATTCGTTCAAGCTACAAGAAGGGTCTTTCATCACTTGAGCAATTCGTGGCCACTCGTGGTTCACGTAAGGGTCTTATCGACACCGCGCTTAAGACTGCCGACTCTGGATACCTTACTCGTCGTCTCGTAGACGTGTCACAAGACGTGTTTACTGTAGAAGATGCAGCTGGTGACGACGATGGATTCACCATCTACCGCGCTGAAACTGAACTCACTATGATCGACTTCGGCAACCGTCTGTATGGACGTTACGCTGCAGAAGACATTGCTGGTCACGTAAAGACTGGTGAGCTCATTACTCGCGAGATTGCAAACGCGATTGAAGCTGACGCTGAGATCAAGGAACTCCTCGGCGACGAACGGAATCAGGAATTCAAG
>CAZMJB010000022.1:2042-15338 GCA_964566735.1 uncultured Candidatus Saccharibacteria bacterium | reverse complement strand
CTCATAAGACGAGCCTGGAGACCCATGTGACTATCGCCCATTTCACCTTCAATTTCAGCCTGTGGAACCAGTGCCGCTACTGAGTCGACGACAACGAGGTCAACGGCGTTTGAACGAACGAGCGTTTCAACGATTTCAAGTGCTTGTTCACCGTTGTCTGGTTGGGCAACGAGAAGGTTGTCGGTATCGACACCAAGGCGGCGTGCATAGGCTGGGTCAAGCGCGTGCTCGGCGTCAACAAAGGCTGCCGTTCCACCCTTCTTTTGAATTTCTGCGATAGCATGAAGCGTTAGGGTTGTCTTACCAGATGACTCCGGACCGTAAATTTCAACAATACGACCCTTCGGATACCCTCCACCTAGGGCGAGGTCGAGACTGAGTGCACCACTGCTGATGAGTTCAACATCTACCGTTGAGGCGTCACCGAGGCGACGGATTGCACCATCACCAAATTGCTTATTAATTTGCTCCTGCGCGAGACCTAAAGCTTTTAGCTTAGCCTCTGAAGCTGGCGCGGTTTGGGTTTTTTCTGTCTTGGTAGTATCAGACGTATCAGTTTTCTTTGCCATATTCCCTCTCTTTCTCTGTAATCTATTATACGCAGGCGATTCTTAATTTGCTATAATCTATAGAGATGAAATCATCACGCGGATTTACAGTTATAGAACTGCTCATCGTTGTCGTTATCTTCGCCGTCGCAAGCGTCGTCTTTTTCGTACAACGTAATCATGTTGATATTGCGGCTCGCGACGATGCTCGCAAGACCTCTATTAACGCAATCTATTACTCTCTTGAAGAAGTGTATTTTAAGGAAAACAAGTCGTATCCACGCACCGTTAACGCCGAGACTCTCCCTTCGGTTGACCCTGAACTTTTCAAGGACCCAGAAGGCGTGAAAATCGGTGAAGGCGCCAGCGACTTCCGTTATGAACCACTAAACTGTACCGACGACGCATGCCAGGGGTACTCACTTCGTGCTGCGCTTGAGGGCGAAGACGACTACATCAAGACAGATCGTAGCACCGAAGACTAATCTAGTCAGCTTCTACAGGACGACCGTTTTTGAATGCTTCAACGGCATTATTTAATTGCGCGATGTGCGCCTTAGGGCTCGCTACATAACTAAAGCGGTAGGTCGTCTCATCACCTTCTGTGCTGAGGCGGATGTCACCGTAATCTAAGATGTGTTGCAAAATACCATGTTGGGTATAGCTGGCGTCTTCAATACTTCCAAGGCTCACGGTTTGTTCATGGCGAGAGAAAAGTGATACCTGAATTTCCTGAATAACGCTTTCATTTGTTAAGAAGAATTTATTATTTACATAGACGTAATAGGCAATAAACATACCCAGGCCAATGAGGGCGACAAGTACTAAAATAGGAATCGCGACAACGCCGACGTTCGCAAGGACACCTGTTATTGCCATCCGCTCGACGAAGATGTCGTAGTTAAAGAGCAGTGATAAAAAGAGGCCAATAATCAGCGTTCCGGCTGCGAGCGGCAAGAAAAGGCCAATTGGGTGGCGACGAACCGCACGAATAACAAACTCCCCTTCACTGAGGTTAAGGAATGGATACATACGCTTTGAGCGGTCGTGAAGGCGCTGACGCTCGACACTCATGACTGGCTTTTCAGGTTCTAGCGGACGGGAAACATGGACAACGGTAGGTTGTTGAGGCTGGGTTGGTTGCAGCGTTGGCGGGTGCGCGTACAGTGGACGCCCTTCGGCATCATACGCAACAGGTTGAGGCGCTTCAGGAGGAGTCGTTGGTGCTTCAGGTTCGTTATTCATGTCCGTATTATAGCAAGGTTATTCGCTCTCGGGCGGGGTCTGATTTAAATGGGTAAATGCACGCGGCGTTGCACGGCGACCACGAGGAGTGCGCTCAAGGAGGCCAATCTGAAGAAGGTATGGCTCGTAAAAGTCTTCAATGGTACTCGCTTCGTCACCCGTAAGTGCGGCGAGTGTCGTAAGCCCGACTGGGTTTGTGCCGTACATTTCAATCATGCGAAGCAACAGGTTACGGTCACCTGAATCAAGGCCAAGGGCGTCGATTTCAAGGAGTGTCAAAGCGTTATCGGCAATTACCGTGTCGACAATACCGTCACCGTTTACGTCGGCGTAGTCACGAACACGCTTCAAAAGTCGGTTGGCGATACGAGGCGTCAGGCGGGCGCGTGTCGAAAGTAGGTCTGCGGCCGGAGCGTCAATTTTTGTTCCCAAAATATCTGCCGCGCGGCTAATAATGCGTGAGATTTCGGTTGGATCGTAAAATTCCAGGCGATAGAGGTGGCCGAAACGGTCACGAAGTGGCGCAGCCAATGCACCGGTGCGCGTTGTGGCACCAATAACCGTAAACTTAGGCAGGTCGAGGCGGACACTGCGAGCGCCCGGCCCCTTACCAATCATAATGTCGAGCTTGTAGTCTTCCATCGCCGCATACAGCACTTCTTCAACAGTGCGGCTGAGGCGATGAATTTCATCGATGAAAAGAATATCACCATCAGTAAGACTTGTAAGGATGCTCGCAAGGTCTGCAGCTCGTTCGATTGCAGGACCAGCTGTAATACGAATGTTCGAGCCCATTTCGCGCGCAATCACCGTCGCCATGGTGGTTTTTCCAAGCCCCGGAGGCCCATACAGCAAAATGTGATCAAGCGGTTCGCCGCGCTTTTTTGCGGCATCGATTGCAAGCTTCAAGTTTGTCTTGAGGCGTTCTTGCCCGACATATTCAGAAAAAGACTGCGGACGCAGGCTGACTTCAATAATTTGCTCTTCGTTATCTTCGTCATGGGTCGAGGTGTCGACAATACGTTCAATCGCCATAAAATTATCCTCTTAGCGCCAAGGTGACGCGCTCTGCGGTTGGCAAGTCTTTTGGAATAGATTCAAGCGCAGTGACCGCATCGTTTAATGTATAGCCGAGTGCCATAAGGGCTTCGAGGGCTTCGTCGCCCGCTGGTACGCTCGCTACGCCACTCGCCTGCGCAACCGTTACGGCCAGACCGACCTTATCAGAAAGATCAACAACAACGCGTTCAGCGATTTTCTTACCGACACCACTCGCTTTTGACACAAAGCCGCTATCACCATTCGCAATGGCGTTTCGTACTGTTTCGCTATCGCCAAGTGACAAGATAGCCAGTGCCGCCTTTGGACCAACACCTTGCACAGTGATGAGGAGTTCGAATAATTTCTTGGCAGCAAGCGATGAAAATCCAAAGAGGTCTTGAGACTGTTCGCGGATGTGATGGTAGGTGTAAAATTTCACCGGCTCATTCAAAAGCGCAGCATCAAAATCACCTGTCGCGACTTGTACTTCATACCCAACATCGTGTACGTCGACAATGACAGAATTTCCAAACTTTTCGGCAACTACCCCAGAAACATGCGCAATCATTGTTTCTATTATCGCACATCCACCTCCGTCCGACTACTGTTTCCTTTTGGAAGAAAATTCGTAGCAGAATTCATAGGAAGCATAAACTGTTTTTCTATAGTGAGTACATGGAAAGTCTTACGAATGAATACGGCTACTGTCATATCACCATCGAGTCTGGTGAGATGCGAAAACTACTTCGCTCTAATGGCGAACGAGCTTTTGTTGTGTCACAACTTCAAGACTTATTAAGCCCGCGCCTTGTGCTTGGTGACATCCCCACCTATCGGCAACTTGCCTCTTGCGTTGATCTTCTGGCATTTTCGATTTCACCGAATGCCATTCACCTGTTGGTATTCACCATCGACACCACTATTGCGACCGACTTCGCACACCGCATTGCTGCTCGGCTGGCCCAATACCAATACGAATATCGCCCGCTTCGTTTCCAACGCGACATCGACGCGCATATTTCGATACAACGCCTTATTGGCCCACATCAAGCACTCACCCACTCGCTTGAAATTCACGCGCTCCATACAGATTGGGAATATGACCGCTATTCAAGTATTGGCTTCTACTTGCACGATCGCCGCGGCGATTGGATGCGCGTTTGGCGTATAAGTAAGCTTCACGATAGCGACCCCGGGTTGTATCGCCAGCTTATGGAACGACACCTCAAAACAGAATCAACGCTGCTGATGTTTACGCCGTCGGAACTCCCTGTGTCATAACGGCATGAGTAATAGCTGCAGCCAGTGCATCGGCACAGTCGTCGGGTTTTGGCACTTCTTTGAGGCCTAGCTGCACACGAACCATTTCTTGCACCTGCTTTTTATCCGCTTTGCCATAGCCCGTGAGGGTTTGTTTGATTTGGGGCGGGGTGTATTCGAAAATTGGCACTTGGTGCTGCCGAGCAACAAGTAGCGCAACCCCGCGTGCTTCCGCGACTGACATTGCCGTTGTAATGTTGCGAGTAAAAAAGAGTTTTTCAACCGAACATACGTCTGGCTTGGTTGCTTCAATGATCTCAGTAAGACTGTCAAAGATATCTTCAAGACGCTCGTCGTGGGGGGTGTGCGGCGGTGTGCGCACGACACCAGCGTCCACCATCTGAAAGCCACCCTTCTTGGTGTCGCTCACATCAACAACACCAAAGCCGAGGATACCCGTTCCGGGATCTATACCAAGAATTCTCATAGCTCTAGTATAGGGGAGTCCTACTTCTTGGCAAACATCCTCTGCACCTTACTCCAGCCGTTGGCCAGCTCTTGCCGCCACTCCCACACGGCATAGCCAAGGATTGCCGCAACAATACCCGCTATGGCCACCCAGTAATACCAGCTTAGTTGTGTGCCGGCTTTTTCTTGAATACCCTTCACCCCGTGCTCAGCGCTAGACATTTTTACGATATTGCGGCAGCGATTTGTCTCAGGGTTTCGCTCTTGCCCTTCTTTGCACGGCGTCGGCTCTTTTTCGACTGCGATGTTACGGCAGCGGTTTGTTTCTGGGTTACGCTCTTGGCCCGGCTTACACGCAGTGCTAGTACTGGTAGTTGTCGCAATTAATTTGCACCTGCCAGTTTCGGGGTTGCGGAATTGGTTTGAGGCGCAGGGCTTTTGCTCGGCCACCTTACTCGTAGCGGGTGTGGTTATTGGTTTAGATGTGGCTTTATTAAGTGCACCCGGCGTAGCAACAGCCGTAAATTGCCACTCGCCTTCAATAAGCGCCCAGGATTCATCGTCCTTAGGTGATGTGTACAGCACTGGATCACCTAGCGGTACATCGTCTTGGTACAATTGCACGCTACCGCTTGTATTGGGGAGGGTAAACCCAAGATCGGTGTCACTAAAAGTCACGTACCCGTTCGGAGCAATACTTATTCCAGATGGTACGTCATACCATTTTGGACTCTGCTCACCTACTTTCAGCTTTAAACCATCAAGCGAATGTGTCATCGTCGTATCTGGATTATGAAACTCGATAAATTCCTTGCCCGTATCGGCGCCGGCTGCATTTGGCAATAGTTCGGTAATACGAATAGGCGATGCTTCATTTTGAACAGGTGGCTCCTCGGGAGGTTCGTCTTCGCCGTCATCCTCCATGACACGTAGCTCTATACCGTGTAAAGGAAATTCAAGATAGGCTATATGGCTCCAGTCATTTGGTGCGCCCGTAGCAGCGTATATATCTGGTGTGGACATGATTTTGAAGCGGGACCAAGCTTTGCCGGCGGGCGGTGCGCTCGCCCATGCGTGAGTATCAACCGACTCGCCCTGCGTATTTACCAAACTCAACACCTCGGAGCTCCCCACTAAACTGCCGCTCGATTGATTCGTCACTTCATACACGAGCGACATCATCTCACCAGCAATTGCCCTCGAACCCATAAATTCAAATGACGCAATTGTGGCCGAGCTATACCCAGGCAAAATAAAATGCGTTTTCACACCAGGCGCATCATCAATACTAAAACAAGCAAACGCAACCGATGCTTTATTAATCAAACACCAATCAGTAATATCAACTTCCGCCGGACTATTGTTATAAATAACCACTAATTCGTCTTTAGCACCAAACGTACCCGCGGCCTGCACATACGAAATAACCACGGAGTGTGCTGAAGAAGCGTGCGTAGGGGTTACGCACGCACTACCGGCGATAACTACAAAACCCAAAAATAGTAATCGTATTTTCTTCAGCATGCCTCTTACTATAGAAACCAATAATGAACTCACCATTGAATCGACAAGCAAAATAAAAACGCCCCAACAACAGGGGCGCTTTTCGCTAAAAATGATTTATTCTTCGGTTTGAATATCGGCGTTTGTGTGCACATTTGTCACGTCGTCGAGGTCATCAAGCGCATCGAGCACCTTCAAAACCTTATCGGCGGTTTCTTGGTCAGTAATTGGCACGGCGTTGTTTGCAACGTATTGCAGTTCTGCGCCCGTTACTTCAAGGCCAGCTTCGACAATTGCCGTACGAACCTTGGCGAGGTCTTTTTGATCGGTGTAGACGACAATCTCTTCACCTTCTTCAACCGCGTCTTCTGCACCAGCGTCGAGGATAGTAAGGAGCGCATCCTCACCCACGGCCGCGACGTTAATAACACCCTTACGAGTGAATTGGAACATTACGCTTCCAGCATCGGCAATGCGGCCACCACTCTTGGTAAGCGCCGTGCGAACGTCTGGAAAGGTGCGGTTTTTGTTGTCGGTTGCAACTTCGATGATGATACCGATGCCGCCTGGACCCATTGCCTCGTAGGCAACTTCTTCCAGTTGTGCGGCGTTTTTGTCGCTTACGCGGTCGATTGCGCGCTGGATGTTTGCAACCGGCATATTTGCTTGCTTGGCTTTTTCAATCGCGAGGGCGAGTGATGAGTTCATTGAAGGGTCGGCACCACTTCGAGCAGCGATGGCGATTTGGTTACCGATTTTAGTGAAAATAGCACCACGCTTGGCGTCTTTCGCGCCTTTTTCACGCTTAATAGTTGACCATTTACTGTGTCCAGACATAAGAAGACTCCTGGTTAGTTTGCTCTACAATTACTGTAATTATAGCACTTTTAACCCTTTAAAGATAGCGCGTGCTTCCAAATGGGATCTTGGTGCTGACGTAAATTCCCGTCTTTAACGTATCGGCCGAGTGCACCGTGCGCTCACCAAAACGCTTATTGAGCGAGTCCACCGCCTCCACCACCTGCCGTTCACGGGCGATTTCGTCGGCAAACAAACTCACTTGGGATTCTTCATTGGCACTGAGCTCATAACAGTGGATCCCTATCTCGCGAATCATATCGGGCGCTTTGCTCAATAACCGTTCGGCCTGGCTGTAAATTGCCTGGTTGCTGTAAAAGGGCAAGGGAGACAGGGCAGAGGAGTGCCAGTAACCACGCTCTGTCGTTTTTGCATAGACATACACTCCCCTCGCCGCCAGTCCCTGGGCACGCATACGGCTCCCAACCGATTCGCATAAATGATGCAGCCGCTGCGCTATTTCCTCGTACGATAAATCAAACCGCTCTAATACGTACTGTCGCCCTACCCGTCCAATGTTCGTTTCGACGTCATCGACTTCGTAGCCACGTAGCCGCTTGAACCACCACTCGCCCACGACACTTTTAAACACTATCCTGTGGAGTGTTGTTACGTCGGCATCAAGAAACTGTAGGGGAGTGTAAATGCCCACGCTATTGAGGCGGCGTTCGTTGCGGTGCGCAATACCCGTTATATCGGTGAGTTTCATGCCCCCCAATACTTCATGGATATTTTGCGACGTTATCACATCGAGACCATCTGGCTTGTGAAGCCCCGCTGCGGTTTTAGCCAAAAATCGATTCGTCGAAATACCTACATTGCAGCGCATCCACACGCCAATTTCATCTTTGAGGCGCTGTTTAATTTCCATGCCAACCTCAACCAAATCTCTAGCGAGGATATCCGGGCTGGCATCGTGGAAATCAATAATCCCCTCATCGATACTTTTCATGGTCACGTGGGCCGAATAGTCACGCATAATGTCGAGCAGTTTATGGTACACATAGCGGTATTTCGAAGGGTCGCTTTCAAGCGCAATAATACCCGGGCATAGTATTTTCGCCTCTTTTAATTTCATGCCCACCTTCACCCCTTTTGCCTTTGCCTCGTAGCTAGCAGTCACGATGGCCGTGTGCTCGGTGCGGCGATTCACAATGGCAATTGGTTTACCGCGAAGCATGGGCCGCGCTTGCTGCTCGACCGTCGCAAAACAACTGTTGAGGTCGATGTGCATAATGAGCGGTCGCTCGGCGCTAAATTCGTCCTGGCCCGGAATCCAATTACTCATAGTGGTCCGCCTCCATGGTGAGTCGCCAAGTTAAGCGCTCGCTATCAAATTCCAGGCGGTAATCAGTGCCACCATCAGTGACATCAAAGGCGTGGATTGTTTTTAAGCCATGGGGTAGGGGATGGCGCAGGCCAAGTTCGGTCACATTCACCTCTCGCCCACTCGCCCGTTTAAATTTCACCGGTTGACACGGGTGGTGCCCGCCCTTAAATACCGCAAGGACCTGCACTGGTTCGTTTAAAAAAGTTTCGTCATTCATATTCAATACTTCTCGTTTAGGGTTATCGAGAAACGTTTCGTTGAATTGTTCGCCCGTTTTCCCCTGCCCGTTTCTAGCAAGATTGGAACCCGTAGACGATGAATGACCTTTCGCGAGGGACGCTTAGCTTTACGGCCAGTGAGTATCGCGTGGTTACTCTTATTATATAATAGAAAGAGGAGGTATGCATGCAAACGATTAACGAAATCAATCAGCAACTTCAACGGAATCAGGATCGCATCGAGGCCGAAAACAACGCAGCCGTACAAGAACGCGCCAAGGCCGACCAGTACAGCGCTTCGGGCGACATCGATAATGCGCAGGCGCACATGAATGCCGCCATGGACCATGAACAGCGTGCGCTCCAAATTCAAAATGAAAATACCACTCTTATGAACGAACAGCAGCGTATTCAAGCAGAGCTGAACGAAGTTGAACGCCAAAAAAGTGCGGTCAACCAACAACGGACCGACGAGCTCTCTCGACTGGACGCTCAAAGCGAAAAATTACGCGGCGGCGCGTAATCGGTTGCCCCTCTAGAAAAAAGAGGAAGATTTTGGTAAAATCGACTTTGTACTTCACGTAAGTGCATTCCACAAAACGTGGCAGCGTAGCTCAGTTGGTTAGAGCGCGAGACTCATAAGCTCGAGGTCACAGGTTCAATCCCTGTCGCTGCTACCAAGAAAAAACACCCAGCTTTATGGGTGTTTTTTCTTGGCCTATTTTAAACTTACTTAACAATAACGGTGTCGAGCTTCGCCCGGCCACCCTTCAAAATTGCGTAGGTCACTTTGTCCATTGTCGTGCCATCAAAGTTTATCTTTCGGGCATCTACGTGCTTGAAATTAACATTCACAAGTACTGCATCTTTGAATGAAGCATTCTTTAACCCAGTTCCAGAAAAGTCAGTGCCCGTCAGCGTCCTGCCTTCAAATGACACGCCGCCCAGGTCGCTGTGAGAGAATCGAGTGCCCGTAACATTTGTGCCCTCAAATGATGAGCCACTCAGTGAAGACGCCTTAAAAACAGCATTCGTTAAATTAGCATCATCAAATGAAGATTTCATTAAATCAGTCCCAGCAAATACCGCACCGGTAAGGTTTGCGCCGTTAAATGACGATTTATTCATAGACGAGCCGCGGAAGGTAGCGCCGGCTAGGTTGGCACGGTCAAAGTTCGACTTTTCAATTGAACTTGAACTAAAGTCTTCACCCGGAAGGTCAGTGTCCGAAAGGTCACTTTCGCGCAGTTCACTCCACGAAAACCTCGACTTGCTCTTTTTCGCCAACTTAAACTGACTTCGAAGCGCCTTGCCGACAGACTTTTCAGCCACGTCATCTGCTTTTGGCACAGTTGGCTCTGGTTGCACCTCACCCATAAATTCGGAAACATCACCAAGTGAGTCGATGGTCGCCTGATACGCCTCTTCGTCGCTTTTACCTTCTTCTTTTAAGTGTTCGTACCTGTCATTCAGGTTCGCGAGTAATTCTTGCTCGACATCATCCCGAGAAGGGAAGTTGCCATACGGTGCGAAGGCTGAGTCGAGAAATGCTTTTAATTTCTTTTCCATAATTATCTCCTTACAGTAGCTTTTCCAAAATATTTTTTGAGGTGTTCCAGTTTTCTATATTGCTTTGGTACAATTCTCGGCCCGCTGGCGTCATCGAATAATACTTACGCCGCCCGCCCTGCGTTTCACTTCCCCAGTACGACTGAATATGCCCGCCACTCTCGAGGCGTTTGAGGCTCGAGTACATCGTGGCTTCCTTAAGTTCATATTCCATACCTGAATTCTCGTGAATCAAGCGGGTGATTTCGTAGCCATAACGATCGTGATTCAAAAGCAATTTAAGAATCATGGTGTCGGTATGTCCGCGTAGTAAATCTGAAGACATTTTGTTATCTATCATAATTACATTATATGCCACATTACTATGACAGTCAAAGTAATTATTTTACAGGGGTTATATAACTATTTCATACTGCTTTTGCTATACTAAAACGTACATTTAAGGAGAATCTTCATGGCTACGAAAGCAAAAAAAATTAAAGCACCCAGCGACCTAACTCCACAAACCAGTACCGCCGGAACGCTCGTACTTCAGTGGCTCACCTACGCTTTTTGGGGCTGGTTTATTGCAGCGCTTACCTGGCTCATTGGCGTACTTTTCACCAATGCACTGCTTGGCGAACCAGTAAGCACCGTCATTCCGTACGCCATTGCCGCGACTATTGTGTTGTTCCCACTCGCCTTTGTATGTGACTTCTTCTACCGCAAGCACGAACCACTTCGTAAAACTGGCGCCGCCATGGTAATCATGCTCATCCACGCGGTTATTTTTGCGCTCATCGCCATTGGTGCACTTATTTTGGCCGTCTTTACTGGCCTTAACTCAATCATTAACGCCACCGACGACAGCGCCGACGTTACCAGTGTCATTGTCTACACCGCCGGCAGCGCCGCAGTGCTCTATGGCCTCGCATTCCTTCGAACCCTCAACCCATTCAAACAACGCCTTGGCGCGATCATTTATGGCTGGGGTATGCTTGGGCTCACTATTATCCTGCTCATCGCAGCCGCACTGGGCCCAGTTGTGCAATCAATTGCGACTCGTGGTGACCGTGCTATCGAAGATTCACTTGGCACGATTCATTACGGTGTTCAAAATTACGTCTATAAAAACAATAAACTTCCGGCAAATCTCGGCGACATCAGCGTTGCATCCGACCAGGCTGAAAAACTCATTGCTGAAAACAAAGTCTCCTACATTGCCGAAGACACCGTCGAAACCCTGTCCTACCCAACAACAAAAACCTACCGTTACCAGCTCTGCGTTAACTACGACCAAAAAGCTGACGGCGGCAAATATCAAGACACATACAACGACTGGGATGAATCTGGCGAATACGCGACGTATCCACAAACAACCCCTCACGACGCTGGTCGCGTCTGCTACAAACTATCAATTAGAGAGTAGGGGACATAGGAAAGGGGAGTGGCATAACTCCCCTATTTCTCCCCTATTTTCTGGGGGCATGACATCTATGGATTAAAGACCAAGCATTGAGGTGCGGCGTGACACAAAATCGCGGAGTTCTTCGTTGCTTCGTGGACGATCCCAGGTTGCGAGCTGTAAAACTTCGCTCATAGTTACTGGTTCGATGTTTGCGTGTGTTGATTCCATATTGTTAATTTGCCTTTTTTTGTTTTTGTTGCTTTATGTACTTACTCTAGCATAAGCATGATAAAATGTCAATACCTACGAGGCAAGAAACCGTAACCCTTTTGACGTCCCAGTTACGCTTATGGTATAACATACAGTAGAGGATCTCTAAAAAATAGAAACATATGGACATACTAACTTCGCTCGCAATTGTCGGTTTTGCCGCACTCATCCATGCTAGCTTTCAGCTGAGCGTGAGCGTCCTGACGCTCCTCAGTGGCCACGCCATTGGCGCGAAGAAATCACATGCCCGTCTTGTAAAGTTAACGACCAGCTACACCACCGGTGCCGGCGTGATGACACTGCTCATTCTGGCACTCACCTCTCTTATTTTCGTCCACTCATTTGGTACGCATATTCCCCTCCTCGTCTGGGCGCTGGTGTGTGGCCTCGTCCTTGGTATTGGTATTGCCGTTTGGCTGTTCTACTACCGCCGCGGCACTAAGGGCACAGAGCTGTGGCTCCCCCGCGCATTTGCTAAATTCCTGACCGATCGTAGCAAGAAGACCCACCAAAGTGCCGAAGCGTTTAGCCTTGGACTTACGAGCGTTATTGCAGAGCTTATCTTCATCATCCCTACCGTTGCGATTGCAGCCCTCGTACTGGTTGAACTTCCGCCAGTTTGGCAACTTGCAGGTATTGGCATCTACGCGCTTATTTCGCTCCTCGGCCTCATTATCGTCTGGTCGCTTATTGGCAGCGGTCGCTCACTGGCACGCATTCAGAAATGGCGCGTCGAAAACAAGCGATTCCTCCAGTTTAGTTCTGGAAGCGCCCTGATTGTCCTTGGTTTCTTTGTTTACGTCAGTAAAATAATGGCAACTGTCCTAGGGGTCGAATAATGATTGGGGGTGGGCCTATACCGCATGTGGTAAAGAATAGCCACTACCGCCACCCGGAACCATTCAGCCGGGAGAAACTTCATAAAAGTATCGTGGCCGCCTGCCTTGCTTCGGGCGCGCCCACTGGCCACGCCGAAAGCTTGGCTCGAAGAGTCGTCGACCAAGTGGAAGACTGGCTCGAAAGCAGACCCGAGGTAACCAGCAATGACATCCGACGCGTCGCCTCCCAG
This sequence comes from uncultured Candidatus Saccharibacteria bacterium, assembly GCA_964566735.1. Classification (GTDB taxonomy): domain Bacteria; phylum Patescibacteriota; class Saccharimonadia; order Saccharimonadales; family Saccharimonadaceae; genus Microsaccharimonas. The sequence goes on along the minus strand of CAZMJB010000022.1, from coordinate 2,572 downwards.
TACCTCAGAACCTACCACCCCGACGCAAGCTTTTTATACGAACATCATCGAGCGACACTCTAAGGAAACACCATGGCAAAAACAAAACACACATTCGACTATGACCTCATCGTTATCGGAAGCGGCGCCGCCGGAAGCGCAGCCGCTACCATTGCCGCTCGGGCTGGAAAGCGCGTTGCAATTGTAGAGGAAGACACCTTTGGTGGTGACTCGCCGAACTGGAGCGACATTCCAACCAAAGCCCTGCTGCACGTGGCACGTGTGTACGATGAAGCCCGCCATGCCAACCGCTTTGGCCTGCGTACCTCGACGCTTGGGTATAACTACCCTTCTATTCGCACCTGGAAAAACCTGGTGGTTGAACGCACCGGTGCCGCTGGTAACCGCCGTTTCTACGAAAACCACGGTATTAGCGCCTTTCACGGCAAAGCTCACTTCTTAACTCCGCATGAAATTACCGTCAATCGTCGCCACCTATCCGCGGCGCACTTCCTGATTGCGACGGGTTCTTCTTGGGTCTCACCAAAGAT
>CAZMJB010000022.1:0-2032 GCA_964566735.1 uncultured Candidatus Saccharibacteria bacterium | reverse complement strand
TCCAAGGGCTTGAAGACATCGAATACTTTACGCCGCGCACCATCCTTGAAACAATTCGCCCGCCAAAGAGCCTCTTTATTGTTGGTGGTGGCCAGTACGGCATTGAAATTGCACAGCTTATGGCGACCTTCGGTACCAAAGTATACATTGCCGAGCAAGCCGGCAGACTCCTTCCTCACGAGGACCCTGAAGTTGGCGACCTGATTGAACGAGTGTTGACCGAGCAAAAAGGCACGACCGTCCTCACCCACACCCGCGTACTATCGGTTGAGAAAGAAGGCCTCGGCAAGCGCATTCTTATTTCGCGCGGTGGCACCGAAAAGCACATTAAGGCAGACGAAATTCTTGTTGCCGCCGGCCGCCTGCCGAATGTTGACCTTGGCCTGGAAAATGCATCGGTGCACTACACGCCAAAGGGCATTGAAGTAAATGAGCACCTGCAAACCAGTACTCGCCATATTTATGCTGCCGGTGATGTGCTGGGCCGTGACAGTCACACGCACACTGCGCTTCAGGAAAGTAAAATTGCCGCGCACAATATGTTTGCCCGCAATAAAATTACCCCCGACTATACCGCAACGCCAAACGTGATTTTCATCTCACCTGAAGTTGCGCACGTTGGACTGTCTGAGGACGACTGTCGCCGCCGCGACTTGCACGTTAATAAAGCCGTGACGCCACTGAGTATTATTGCCCGTAGCAACACTGCCGATTTCCGTGACGGGTTTGTGAAACTTATTACCGATAAAAAGGGTGTTGTTGTTGGCGGTACTATCGTTGCACCGCACGCAGCTGAAATGATTCACGAAGTTGGCCTTGCCGTAAAGCATGGCCTTACCGCCGCGCAATTAGCCGACACGCCACACGCCTTCCTTACCTGGGGTGAGGCAATTCGCGTGACCGCTCAAAAGCTTGCTGGAAAATAAAAACTCTGCCGCTTGTTTGACGACCCGGAGGGTTGAAAAAGCCCTTCACATCTGTTAATATAGAACATGTGCCGCGGGGTGGAGCAGCCCGGTTAGCTCGTGTGGCTCATAACCACAAGGTCGCAGGTTCAAATCCTGCCCCCGCTACCAAGAAAGACTTCGAACTTGTTTCGGAGCCTTTTTTGTTTGTCACGAACAGGGTAATTAGGACATCTGGCTCAAAGAGCGCATACTAGAAAGAATAACCCAACAAAAAGGTGTGCATGAATATAACGCTTACGATAGAAAAATACCTAAAAACAGAAGGCGCCATTGCTGCCTGCAAAGAACTTGAAGCCATGGTTGCGAGCCCAAGCTATCGTACTGAATCAAGCTACTCACCCACCTCAGAAGAACGCGTCGCATTCGTCGATAAGCACGTTCGCTACCTGAGCACTCATCAGAAAATTAATCCTGATCAATACCTTTCTAACTTGAAGTTGATGACAAAAATTCGGTAGCCTCACCCACTCACCTTTAGGTACGTTGCCTATTCGGGGTCGGTCGCGGAGTTGATACTCTTACTATATCCGCCAAAGAGGAAGTTCAACCACTGCTCCATATTGCTAATCTGCTCTTGCGGCGCAGCTGGCGCATTTGTCGCCACTTTCTTGTCAGCTTGCTTTGCTGCTTCTGAGTTTTCAGGCAGAATAAGTACTTTTTCACCCGGCATCACAAGGCCAAGCGACTCGCGGGCGGCAAGTTCTTTATATTCATTAGTTTGATAATAGCGTTGTTGCAATTCAAGGCTCTGCTTTTGCAGCTCGGTAAGTTGGAGTTGGCGGCGCTTGAAATCTACTTCTTTTTGAAGCGCATAGTTACGTTGCATCACCTGTAAAGACCCCCATATCCATCCGGCAGCAATAAGAAACGCCGTCAAAATAACGAGGTTATTAAACGTCAAATATTTATGACGCACGTGGTAGATGAATTTACGAATGTTGATCTTTTGCATAGCTATCAAGCTTATGGCTTGCTATGGGTTATTGTACCACGTCCACCCCTAGCTCAACAGATACAACTGGGGTATAATAACCAGCGCGGGGCTGTAGCTCATCGGTTAGAGC
>CAZMJB010000021.1:0-15374 GCA_964566735.1 uncultured Candidatus Saccharibacteria bacterium | reverse complement strand
AGGGCCTTGCGAACCGTGCTGTACTCGTTGTGTACAATGTTCGTCTCTTCAAGGAAGCGCATGATGAAATTCAAGAACGAAAGAAGCTGCAAAAAGAACTCGAGCAACTCAACGCTGCGCTCGAAAGTCGCGTCAAAAAGCGCACCCAACAACTTGAGAAAACCAATGATGGTCTTGAACGGGAAATCACTCGTCGCCAGCAAGTAGAAGCCGAGCTACACGAATACGGCAAGAGCTTGGCACGCAGCAACCAGGAGCTTCAAGACTTTGCCTATGTTGCCTCACACGACTTGCAAGAGCCACTGCGCAAGATTCGTGCATTTGGCGATATATTACTGACCGAATATAACGAAGGGCTTGGCGACGGCGCAGAGTACCTTACGCGCATGCAAAACGCAGCTTCTCGTATGAGTACGCTCATTCAAGACCTTCTCTCGTTCTCTCGCGTCACTACCCGCGAGCAGGTGACCGAGAAAATCGACCTTGCAGAGGTTGTGCGCGGTGTCGTTGTTGACCTTGAATGGCGTATTGAAGAGCTTGGTGGCACGGTTGATGTCGATCAACTCCCGGTGGTTATGGCCGATGCAACGCACATGCGCCAGTTATTCCAAAACCTTATTGGCAACGCGCTGAAGTTCCACCGCCCGAACGTCCCGCCAGTAGTCAGTGTTTCACTCTGCGAAGAAACCGATCCCAACCTCTATACTATTTGCATCCAAGATAACGGCATCGGCTTCGATGAGCGCTATCTCGATCGTATCTTCTCGGTGTTTCAGCGGCTCCATGGACGCGACGAATATGAGGGTACGGGTATCGGCCTCGCCGTAGTTCGCAAGATTGTTGAACGATATGGTGGTACAATAACGGCAACCAGCAAGAAAAATGTCGGTTCAACATTTAAAGTGAGCTTTCCAAAGGCTCTAGAGGAGACCAAGTAATGACAGAGGTAAAAAAAGATCCGATTGTGATCCTCATGGCCGACGATGACGACGATGATTATCTACTTACAAAGAAAGCGCTCAAGGAGAGTAAGCTCCTCAATACGCTCGTACGCGTGAATGACGGAGAAGAACTTCTTGACTACCTATATAAACGGGGTGACTATGCAGAAACTGCTGTACGACCAGGGGTGATCTTGCTCGACCTTAACATGCCGCGCAAGGACGGCCGCGAGGCGTTGAAGGAAATTAAGGCGGACCCAAAACTCCGTAACATTCCCATTGTTATCTTTACGACTTCAGGCGCGGAAGAAGACATTTACAAGACCTACCAGCTTGGAAGTAACTCCTTTATTACCAAGCCAGTAACCTTTGAAAACCTTATTTCAGTCATGAAGACCTTGGGCGCGTACTGGTTTGAGATTGTGGAGCTCCCTCAGACGGATGGACGAGTATAGCAAAAGAGACATCCGCGTTCTTCTCGTCGATGATGATGAAGACGATTATCTTATCCTGAAGCGAACTTTTGGCCAGATTCCTAATCAGCCATTTGTTTTAACGTGGACGAGTCGCTTTGATGAGGCGAAGGAGCTTGTAAAGTCGAAAGACTTCGACATCTACCTTATTGATTATCGGCTCGGTGAGCACACCGGTCTTGAGCTCCTCGAGATTGCTATGCCAAGCAAGCGTTCGGAACCGTTCTTGCTGCTGACAGGTGCGGGCGACACCACTATTGAGCACAAGTCGATTCAACTTGCGGCGGCAGACTACTTGGTGAAAGGCGAGCTCGATGCAAATAGCCTTTCGCGTGCCTTGTACTACGCACTGGGGCGAAAGCAAATTGAAAGCCAGCGCCTCCAGCATTACATTGAACTGAATAAAACTAAAGACGAGTTTATTTCACTTGCCTCACACCAGCTACGCACACCAGCAACGGGGGTGAAGCAGTATTTAGGGATGGTGCTCCAAGAAATGGCCGGACAGGTACCAGAAGCCCAGCGCACGCTCCTTGAGAAAGCGTATGAAAGTAATGAGCGGCAACTTACCATTGTCTCTGACCTTTTAAAGGTAGCACAGGTTGATGCCGGCAAGGTGCACATTCGAAGGCGACCAACGGATCTTGTGCCGCTTCTAAAAGACGTCGCAAAAGAGCAAGCAGAAACTTATGCAACCCGCCAGCAAAAGCTGGTTGTCGAGGCGACAGACGAGCCGTTAGTGGCAGATGTAGACCAGGCGAAGGTGCGCATGGTGTTTGAAAATCTTATCGATAACGCGAGTAAATACTCAGAAGCCAATACCACGGTGACAGTCCGATTGTCGAAAGATCGAACGTGGGCCAAAGTGGAAATTGCTGATCAGGGGGTGGGCATTGATGCTTTAGAAACGAGCAAGCTGTTTGAGAAATTCAGTCGCATTCACAATCATCTGTCTACCAAAGTGGGGGGTACGGGGCTTGGGCTCTACTGGGCGAACAATATTATTGACCTCCATGGTGGTATGATAAAAGTAACATCGGTAGTCGGCGAAGGCTCAACCTTCAGTGTGTATGTCCCCGCTTCGTCTGACGCTGCAATAGAAGAATTGCCGAGCGAAAGGAGTAACTCATGAAAAATCCAGTAATTTTAGTCGTTGAAGACGACACGGCTCTCAATGATGCCTACAAAACCATTTTGGAATCGGCAAACCACACGGTATACACTGCCTATGACGGCCAAGAGGCGCTTGAAGTGGCAAAACAGCACACGCCGGACATTATCTTTCTCGATCTTCGCATGCCAGGCATGGACGGTATCGGCTTCCTAAAAGAGTACAAGCCGAAAGAGACAAACCCGAACGCCCATATTATTGTGTTCTCAAATTATGATATGCAAGCTGAGGTTGACGAGGCTCACGAACTTGGCGCTGATCGCTATGTGCTGAAAGCTTTAGCGGCCCCGAACGATCTGCTCAAAATCGTTAAAGACCTTTCGTAATTATTTAAGCGAAACGTCTTTAAAGCTGTCTTCCCCGATAAACTGTTCAAGTTTTTGCTTGTCGATGACATAAATAAAGTTCTGGTAGGTAAGAACGCCGCGTGTTTTCAGTTTGGCGATGTGGACGGCTGTGCTTTCACGAGTAATACCCACCATGCTCGCAATCATGGACTGGGTCATTTTGATGTCGATAGTATACTTACCCGGCTGTCGCTCGAGGCCGTGGCGCATAAGAAGGTAGTACAGCGTGAAAGCAATTTTATCGCCGGCATTTGCTTGTTCAAGTGCAGTGATGCGCATGAGCTGCGCAGTGTGCTCGTTCACGGTGTAGCGCATAAGAAGCTGCATGAACTCGGGCGATTTCTCGACTACCTCAAGAAGTGCGGTTTTTGACACAAGCGCAACTTCTGCATCCGACCCCGCTTCGTAGTAAAAGAGGGTCGTTTTCGTTTCGCCGTAAATCCATGACAACGGTAAAATATCGCCTCGGGTGTAAAGTGCAACAATACGCTCATCACCAGCAGAAGTAATCGTGTAGGCCCGAATAAACCCCTTTTTAACGATAATGGCATGGCGGGGGATTTCGCTTTGATAGAGCAGGGTTGAGCCGCTCGTAACGGAGCGCAGGGTAACAGCTGTGCCGAGTTTCTGGAGCAATTCTTCCATATGTACTCTTTATCTTACGCTATTTCAGGGGTAATGCCAGTGCCTAGGCATAAAAGGCCGGAAGTGTGAGATATTTCATATTTATATGTGGGGAGGGTCGATATAGTAGAGGATAGTTAAAAGAAAGAGGGAGGACACAATGCAAACAGTGAGTTCACAACAACTCGACCAGCGTATCAACGCGTTTATGAGTCGCAAGCACGAGCAATACCCAGAGCTGAAGCTCCGACCAAAAGCTAAGAAAGAGTCAAAGCACTTTACTGTACACGAGGCGTTTTCTGATCTTGTTGCAGGAATTAAATGGGAATTTGGCCGATAAAGAAACGATCTGGCACCTGGGGGTAAGATACGAGTCACAGCGAGGGGCTCGTATTTTTATGCTGCCTCCGGAAGTTCCTCTGCCATCTCTCGACGGAGGGCGAGCTGTGCCATGATGTCATGCACTGTCGTAGGTCGCTCCGCCTCCATGTAGCTACGTTCCTCAAGCGCCATGGCATCGGCCAGGTGCTCAATGTCGTAAAAAGCCTGCACGCCGCCGTCCAAACCAAACCGAATTTCGGCTGTGTCGGTAAGGTAGTTTTCATCAAGTTTGAGCGAAACACGGTGCCAATCGCGAACGTGTTGCTTTGGTCCTGGGCGCATACCAGGAGGCATATTGCCGTACCAATCGGGGTTAGCAATTTGAAGGCTCACTTGATTTGAAGCATCGGCGCGCACAGCAGTAACAAGATATTCTGTATACGTACCAGAGGGCAGGTGTATTTCGCCGACAAGCCAATCAGCGGGGTCGGTGTTGTCGTGCCATGGATCTTTTAATACTGCGAGTACGGTGCTCTCGCTCGAGAAGCCCGCAAATACCGGGAGGGTGTAGCGACGCGGTTGCGGCTCATCATTGTGGCATCGGGCTGGCCATGGGCGCTGACCAGCCAGGCGGTCGGCGCGACTATCCGCACCGATAAGTAACTGTTTAAAAACGTCGAGATTGTGTCGTTGATCGGGACGCTCATGGAGCTGATGGGCGAGCTTTTCCGCTGCCGCTTCGTAAGGCGCTTTTGTACCTTCAATTTCACCATTAGATAATGGGAAAAATTCCTTCATGCCAACCCCTTTTTATTTTGCCCTCAGTATTTATTTCAGGCGTTACCTAAGATATACGCCTTTATAGGGGTAATTGCAAGATACATAAGCGTTAACTTTTCCACAACCTTACCTCTGTTTCTCAGTATTCTTTCAGTTCATCCGCTATAATAAGGAGGAACCTATGTCAAAATACACCCGTATCAAGTCATACAGTCCAAACCGAACACCGAAAAAGACCACGAAACCTCAGAAGAAGAATGTTTCAAAGTCGGCCAAGCAACACGGTCCTGTTGCAGGGTTCTTTGTAAAGCGGTGGCAATGGTTTAAGGGCTTAAGCAAGCCAAAGAAGGCGCTGGTCATTGGTGCTCCAATTTTGGCGTTTCTTATTTTGACCCCAATTATTACGTATATTTATTACGCCAACGCCATCTCCGACCCTGACCGCTTGATGAACTACAACAATACTGGTGTGGTGCTGCTCGATAAAAATGGCGAGACTTTCTATAGTTTTGGTACCGCCGATAGGGGCGAGCGTCTGCCGCTTGATCAAATTTCTGATTACGCCGAAAAAGCGCTTATTTCAGCTGAAGACAAAAATTTCTACGAACACGGCGGCTTCTCGATTATTAGTATTTTGGGTGCACTGTACGCCAACCTGTTAAGTGGTGATGCAACCGGTTATGGCGGCTCGACGCTGACCCAGCAACTGGCAAAAAATACCCTTCTTTCAACCGATCAAACCATCTTCCGTAAATACCAAGAACTTACCATTGCCTTGGCAATCGAGCAAAACTATAGCAAAGATGAAATCCTCGACCTATACCTGAACTCGGTATACTACGGTGAAGGAGCCTTTGGTATTGGCGCTGCAGCCGAAGAATACTTTGGTAAATCGGCCGCCGACCTCACGCTCGCCGAGAGCACCATGCTTATTGGCGTGCTTCCTGCGCCGTCTGCATACTCTCCAGTGACTGGTAACCCCGAATACGCTAAAGAGCGCCAAGCGACCGTCCTAAGCCGTATGGTCGATAACAAGGCCATTACACAAGAAGAGGCTGACGCCGCTAAGGCGGTCGTGCTTGCTTATGCACCACGTGAAGATGGCAAGAATGGCTCCGCGCCTCACTTTGCAGAAATGGTCCTCAGCGACCTGTATGAAGAATATGGTGAAGAGCGCGTAACACGTTCTGGGTTCCGCGTGACGACAACGCTTGATGCGACGCTTCAAAAAGCAGCCAACGACGCTGTCGACAAACAAATCGGCTACATTGAACGCAACGGTGGCTCAAATGCAGCCGTGTTGGCGGTTGACCCAAAGACCGGCCAGATCCGCGCCCTCGTAGGAAGCGCCGATTACAATAATGAAAGCTTCGGTAAGGTCAACATGGCTACCACCCCACGCCAGCCTGGTTCGAGCATTAAACCACTCTATTACACCGAAGCTATGCAACGAGGTGTCATTACGCCGTCGACCATTATGGAAGACAAGGCTACCAACTTTGGCGGCTACCAGCCACAAAACGCCGATCGTCGGTTTAGAGGCGACATTTCGGTTCGCAATGCACTTTCGCAGTCTTTGAACATTCCTTCAGTGACCGTCATGCAAGAACTGGGCGTGAAAAATGCTGCAGCTTCAATGAAGCGCCTCGGCCTCACCACTGTAAATGACTCAACCGATTATGGGTTGTCACTCGCTCTCGGTTCGGCTGAAGCAAAACTCACCGAAATGACCAACGCCTACGCGGCCTTTGCAAACGGCGGCAAGCAACACGAACTCACTACCATTACCCGAATTGACGATAAGTTTGAAAAGCAAGTCTTCAAAGACGATGCCGGTGATGAAAAAGAAGTTATGAGCGAAGGTGCTTCATTCCTTATTTCCGATATTTTGAATGATGAAAGCGCCCGTGCGCCAATCTTTGGCAGCAGCCTCAACACCAGTGGGTACGACGTAGCGGTAAAGACCGGAACCACCGACGAAGCTCGTGACGCCTGGACAATTGGCTATGCCAAGCAACTGGCTGTAGGCGTGTGGGTCGGAAACAACGACAACGCTCCAATGCGAAACGGTGGTGCAGGTATGGCGGGTCCAATTTGGCGTGCTACCATGCTCGCCGGGCTAAAGGGCCAAAAGAACGAACCATTTACCGCACCTTCAAGTGTTGAGCGTCTGACGGTTTGTCGCAGCAACGGCCTACGCGCAGTCGGTGGCGGCACCGAAGGCACCTACCAAGAATACTTCATGAAGAACGCCATTCCACAAGGTTCATGTGATGTTCCGAAAGAACCTGAAGACACCGACAAAGACGGCGTACCGGACGACATAGACCAGTGTGCCGATACCCCTGCGGGAACCGAAGTCGACGAAACGGGTTGTCCTGTGGTGACCGAACCAGAAGAGCCGGATGAGGAGACGCCGAATGTACCCGATACTGATGGTGACGGCGTACCCAACAACACCGACCAATGTCCGGGCACACAGCCAGGTGTAGAGGTCGACTTAACAGGCTGTCCTGTTGAAACAGACGAAGGGGGCACAACCACACCGCCTTCAAACCGACCAAATAACGGAAGGTCAAACTAATAACGGGCGTGTTCAAAGGGGGTTCCACACGATGAGCACGCATATAACGCGTAAAAAGAGCGGTCGGCGCTATCACTACTTTAAGGATGCTCATCGCATTACTAATGCGGAAGAGATTGAACGCATTGACAAACTTGCTATTCCACCAGCCTGGAAGAATGTAGAAATCGCTGCGTCAAAGTCGGCGAAGGTGCAAGCTAAGGGCTATGACAAAAGTGGCCGACTGCAGTCGATATACCACCCAGATTTCCGCCTTAAGCAAGAGAAGCTCAAGTTTGATCGTATTTTGCGATTTGCCGATGCGCTGCCAAAGCTCCGTAAGCAAATTGAAAACGACCTCGCCCGTAAGCAACTATCAAAAGAGAAGGTGTTGGCGTGCATTGTGCATCTCATCGATGAAGCCTACTTTAGGGTTGGGAATGAACGCTACGCGGCTGAGCATCAAACCTACGGCATTACCACGCTGCGCTCAAAACACACCACCATAAAAGGCACGACGGTGACGTTCGATTTTGTAGGGAAGAGCGGAAAAAAGCACCATAAGAAAATTAAGGACGCCAAACTTGCACGTATTATTAAGCGGCTCGATGAACTGCCGGGGCATGAAATTTTTCGCTATCAAGACGAAGCTGGCGCCATGCACGATCTTCATGCGCACGATGTAAACCACTACATTAAGGCGCATATGGGCGAAGAATTTACGGCTAAAGATTTTCGTACGTGGGGTGGCACACTGCTCGCGACGGCGGCAATAATTGAAGACCAACTCGAAGACGGAGCCAGCCAAACAGCTCGTAAAAAAGCACTTACCACTATTGTGAAGCGGGTCGCAAAGAAGCTTGGTAATACACCTGCCATTGCCCGCGGCTCGTACATTGACCCTCGGGTTATCGCGGCCTATGAAGACGGCGTATCGATTCCAAAACTACGGAGCGCAATTACCACCATGCGCCCGCGAAAGTATCTGAGCGTTGAAGAGCAATGCGTACTACAACTCTTAAAACCATAGCTCGGCTATTCGGTCGACGCGCGCAAGTCGAGTATAATAAGAAGAGCAGAGAGTGCTGCAGATAGGAGGAATATGGAACCAAACGGAACCGTAAACGATCCAAGAAAGCAACATGACATGGGGGATATTCCGAAGCAAACGCAGGAAGAACCCGGGCTTGAAAGTAAGCTCACACCCCAGGCCGATCATGGCCAGGATGACTATAAAGGGAGCGGTCGTCTAAAGGGGCGCAAAGCGCTCATTACGGGTGGTGATAGCGGCATTGGCCGTGCTGTCGCGATTGCGTTTGCGCGGGAAGGTGCTGACGTTGCTATTTCGTACTTGCCGAGCGAGCAAAGCGACGCTGAAGATGTAGCTCGAATTATTGAAGATGACGGCTACAAGGTGACGCTGCTTCCGGGCGACCTAACAAGCGAAGCCTTTGCACGACAGCTCCCAAAAGATGCTCACGAAGCGCTCGGTGGCCTCGACATTCTTGTGAATAATGCCGGTAAGCAGATATTTAACGAAGATATTACGACACTGCCCACAAAGCAGCTGGTCGATACCTTCACGGTGAATATCTTTGCGATGTTCTGGATTGTTCAGGAGGCACTGAAATACTTACCCGCTGGAGCCGCCATCATCAACACGACGTCTATCCAGGCGACGCAACCATCACCGGGGCTGCTTGATTACGCAGCCACCAAAGGTGCTATTACGAACTTTACCAAAGGTCTTGCGGGGCAGTTAACGCCAAAAGGCATTCGCGTAAATGGTGTTGCGCCGGGTCCAATATGGACACCGCTCCAACCAAGCCACGGGCAGCCACAGGAAAAACTCACAAAGTTTGGTGAAGACACGCTGCTTGGCCGCCCTGGACAGCCAGCCGAACTCGCGTCGGTCTATGTGTTCCTTGCCAGCGACGAAGCAAGTTATGTATCTGGAGAAATCATTGGGGTCACGGGAGGCAAGCCACTTTAAAAGCAAGGAGGAATCATGAGCGATACGATTATTACACGCCTGAAAGCAGTCACTTTAATATGTACCTTGAAACCAAGTCCCGCGGAGTCGTCGGCCGATAAACTGGCACACGACCTAGCGGCTGAATTTGAAACCCAAGGCGTCGACATGGAATTTATTCGACTTGTCGATCACGTTATTAAGCCCGGTGTTGAAATCGATATGAAAAATGGCGATGAGTGGCCAAAGATCCGTCAGAAAATTATGGATGCCGACATTTTAGTTATAGCGACGCCAACATGGGTGGGGCAGATGTCGAGTGAGGCGTTGCGGGCTATTGAGCGCCTCGATGCTGAGCTGAGTGAAACTGACGATGAAGGCCGCTTCCAAACGTACCCACGCGTTGCGGCTGTCGCGATTGTGGGTAATGAAGACGGCGCGCATAAAATTACCGCCGATGTGTTACAGGCGCTGAACGACCTTGGCTTTACGTTCGCGGCGAACGCGGCAACCTACTGGAACGGCGAGGCGATGCACACCACTGACTATCTTGAGCTAAAAGAAATTCCCGAAAAGGTAGCCGAGGCTAATAAGATGGTGGCAACCAACACGGCGCACTTAGCACGGCTATTAAAGGGTTCGATGTATCCACCAATAAAATAACGAGGCAATGAGCGTGCGAATATTTGATCAACCAGCTGTTTTTGTCGACATTGAAACCAATGGTGGCAACGGAGACCGAGGGCGAATCACCGAGATCGCCCTGATTCGCGTTGAGGACGGCGAGGTGGTCGAAGAGTACACGACGCTCATTAACCCAGGCTCGGCTATACCCTATTGGATTACCCGTCTGACCGGCATTACCAACGAGGATGTGGCCGATGCACCGTATTTTGATGAAGTTGCCTCAGAGATTCACCGCGTTTTAGATGGTGCGATTTTTGTCGCGCATAACGTGCGCTTCGATTATTCATTTGTGAAACGCCAATTGGAAGCGGTGGGGTACACATTTAGGCCAAAACTGTTTTGTACCGTACGTATGTCGCGGGCGATGTACGTCGAGCATAAAGGCCACAGCCTCGAGAAAATCATTGCGAGGCATGGTATTGCCACCGACGCCCGACACCGCGCCTATGCTGATGCCAAAGCAATTCTCGATTTCACCCGATTAGCCATTTCCGAAAAAGGCGAGGAGGCATTTCAGCAGTCGATTGCGACTCAAATGAAAACGAAAACACTGCCGCCCAATATTGACGAAGCGAACTTTGCGCGTATTCCGCAAACGCCGGGTGTGTATATTTTTGAAGATTCCGAAGGGCTGCCGCTCTACGTGGGAAAAAGCGTCAACTTGCGTTCTCGCGTGATGTCGCACTTCGCCAATGACACGAAGATTGCAAAAGAAATGAAACTCTCGCTGGGGAGCCATTCGATTTCGTTTATTGAAACGGAAACGGAAATTGAGGCGCTGCTGCTTGAATCGGCAAAGGTAAAAGAGCTCCAGCCGATTCATAACCGCCTGCTTCGTCGGGCGACAAAACAGGCGGTGCTGGTGAAGACGGAAAACGAAGACGGCTACACGATAATTGGCGTAGAAAACCGGCAGCTCAACCAAGAGACGGAGCTCGATGCAATTTACGGCGTGTATACTTCACGCATGAAGGCCAAGGCGCGCATTGAAAGCCTTGCGAAGACGTTTCAGCTATGCCCAAAACTGCTGGGCCTCGAAACCGGAAAAGGTGCGTGTTTTCGCTATCACCTGGGCCTTTGTAAGGGCGCTTGTGTCGGCAAGGAACCAGCAGAACTTTATAACCGTAGAGTTGAGTATGCCCTGGAGCGCTCCAAGATCGAAGCCTGGCCATTTAAGGGTGAGCTTTCAGTGGCAATTAGCGAGACAAAGGCTTTGATTATTGATCAGTGGATCGTGAAGGGCTACATTACCGCTTTCGAGGACGGCACGACGCACCTTGAGCGCATTACCAATGGGTTCGACATGGATACATACAAAATTATCCGCTCATATTTACGGAGCCACAAAGATAGGATTCAGCTGCTCGGCACTTAAAACTTTACAAAGCTTCTTCACAGGCATATGATGAAAATAATACACACACGCCTCAAAAAGCAGCAACCAATGGGCATCATAAGGAGGTACTATGAAGAGACTTATGAAACTAATGGTGGTGGCGGCGATCGCAATTGCGCCGCTTTTGGCCGGGGGTCCGGCCGCAGCTCAGCAGGCCACGTGTGAAGTTGGATTTACGGGTCCAAACTCCGACAACATGTGTGTGTCAGAGATGAAATACGCATGTTCTGTAGAGAATGACACCGATATTACAGTGAAGGACGAAACTGGTCAGGAAGTTGCAACCGGAACTGCAACCTCGGGCGGTAACACCACCGGTGGTAGCGCAACAACAGGAACCGCGACAAATAACAACGGCACAAACTTTGTGGTTGTGATTGATAACGAAACCGATGTCTGTACGGCATCAGTCGTTGTTCCCCCTACAACGGTAACCCCAGAGACACCGGAAGCGCCAGTCCCAACAGGCGGCGGTGGACAGGGTGCTGTGGAGGTTCTTCCTGAAACAAGTAGCGACCCTGCACTTCAAACTGCTGCTTGGGCAGCCGCAGCGTTACTACTCGCTGCCGCACTGAGCGTTGGTGGCGTCCTTTGGTACCGTCACACGAAGGCATAGGGATCTATGAAAAAACGGCGTACACAGAACAACTACTCTGTTTACGCCGTGCTCGGTGTGCTCAATTGTTGTCTGATTATTATGTTCGCTTTCGTACTACATCCGAAGCCACATATGGTCGTTGCGGCAATTGGGCCGTCCGAGCATCAATTGGTGGTGAAGAAGCCACTGCATGAAATGCGACTCGCGAAACAAGGGGTGCCAACGCGCGTCGAGGTAGGGAGTATTTCACTGAATTTACACGTGAAGCCGGGTTCATACGAGCCCGAAACCCAAACCTGGACGCTCGATGATACATCTGCGTTTTATGCCGATCGCACGGTGCCTGCAAATACTGCCGGTGGCACGACCCTTTTGTATGGCCACGGTACCTTTCCGGTTTTTGGGCGCATCGGTGATATTAAAGTCGGTGACGAAGCACGAGTATCCACCGATACCGGGCTTACATTTACCTATGTATTCCAGTCCAGCCGACAAGTGCTGCCAAACGATACGAGGGTATTGACGAATAGCGGCCCGCCAACGCTCGTGTTGCAAACCTGCTCGGGGCCGTTCGATAAATACCGGACTTTGGTAGCGTTCCGGCTTGTAAAGGTGACGGGCTATGAGTGAGCAGGAGCTAATTTTTAGTTTTCTTATTGGTCTCATGATTGTGTCTGTAGGCGCGATGGTGCTTTCGGGTTTGCAGTGGCAGCGTATAAATCGTGAGGTGCGCATTGCGACTGCTATGAGGCGACTGCGCGGCACTTCGCAGCCCCATGTGACGGTACTTCTGCATGCATACAATGAATCAATAACACTTACACAAATTTTATATGTGCTCAAAAACACTAAGTACCGGATGTTTGATGTGGTGGTCATTGATGATGCCTCGATGGACAAATCCAGTGAAACGGTGCGAGAGTTTATGAAAAAATATCCGAAAGCCCCTATACAATTGCTTCGTCGGCGCAAGAAAACGACAGTCGATCAAGCGCTGAAAGCGGGCTATCGAAAAAGCCAGCGCGGGCAAATCGTCCTAACGCTATCACCCGACCTTCCTATCGATACATCGTTTATAAAACGAGCCGTAGCCTCGCAAGAGGGTAGGGCGAAATGGCGTGTTGCCGTGCGTCGGCGCCTTTCAAGTACGCTACGCATTTCTGATATCGGCGCATTTTTAAATGACTATTTCTGGCAACAAGAGCCACAGGGCTTCGCCTATGAAGCCGCGACATTTAAGCGCTCCACGCCGACTTTGATAGGACCGAGCGAGCAATTACGCGTGGCGCGAAACATTGTGGCAATCACGCTGCTCGCTGCGGTACTTCTGGCCGCATTCCTTGCCGTAGGCGTTCAAGTACTTTGGTACAGTTGGGTAATAATTACAGCCTACGGACTCACTGCTGTTTGGCTTCGGTATGGCGCGCCGCTTCGCGATCGGCTCGTACTATCGTTGTCGATTCCACTCGCGCTATTTCTGATTCCAGCCACCAGCATGGTAAGGGGATTTTCTCAGCTTACTTCCAGAAAATAAGCCTTATGTGAGAATTCTCGTATACGCCCCTATCGCTTTCAAGGTATTCTCAACTTGAGTCGCGAGGATGATTCACGGAGCAAGTCAAATGAGTGAAGCGAGAGCCCTCATTGTGAGCCGAGAAGAAATGCACCCTGCGGGGAATCGGTTGAGCACTTGTTCCAGTGACGGTTTGTGAATGCAGGTACAGTGGAGTCTTGCTGAACGAACTGGCAAACCAAGTGACAGTAATAGAAGGAGGAATGCATGAAGGCAAATATCAAGAAAGCAGCCGGTGCGGGACTACTGTCGCTGGCTCTCGTCATAGGTGTAGCTGGCTTCGCCGGAGCAAGTACGGGTACTATTGGTACAACCGGACCTGACTCTGAAAATGAAATCAGCCACGAGTCTGACGTAGACTTTGATCTACACAACGATAACGACGTGGAACTTGAAGCAGAAACTGAGCAGCGCGCTACAAGCGGTGATGCAACTGTTTACAACAACACAACTGGTGGTAACGCCAGCGCCGGTGCAGCTGGAAACACTAGCAGTGCCAGCGCAACGGTTGAAGTGAACAATTCATCAGCTGCAGGTGACTGGAGTGGTCTCGGTGGTAACGGAGGAAGCAATAGTGGAAGTATTAACAACACTGGCCCTGACTCTGAAAACGAAGTGACCTTTGAAAACCGTGTAGATGTTGAAATCGACAACGACAACAACATTGAAGTTGAAAACGAAGTCGACCAATATGCACGCTCAGGTGACGCACGTGTATCTGGTAACACAACCGGTGGTAGCGCTACAACAGGTGCTGCAACAAACAATAGCTCATCGAGCTTTACCGTTCGTGTTACTAACTAGGGAATAGTTCGCGCGCAGCCCACGCGTGTACGAAGCAGGGAAGTGGCGCTCTTACCGCCGCTTCCCCGCACCCAAGAGCGGGCATTGAAAGGGGAGTTATGCGAGGTATACAACGAAACGAAACGAGTCTATTCCAGCGAGCCGTGATGTTTGTCCTAGCGTTTGTTCTTGTGGCTGGCTATCCATTTGTAGCAATAGCCGACGCACAAGAGCCAACGACGCCCGCGCCGACAACTGAAACCCAAACCACAACGCCTCCAGCTGAGACGACGACGCAACAAGCGCCACAGACCCCGCCGCCAGAGAACCAGGGGCCCAACAAAGAGCCGCCAAAGAAGCCTGAAAAGCCAAAGCTCAACTACACATACAATCCGCAGACAAACCGTTGGGATAGTGAAGCATGGGTATATAACCCCACATCAGATACATATGAGCGTCCTCCAGCTCCGGTAGTTGTAGAACCGGAAATTACCGACAAAAGTAAAACAGAGGTCGATAAAGAAATCGACACCGACATCACCCTGAATACTGACATTGACTCAGATGCCACAAGCGGTGACGCCTTAGTGTTTAAGAACACCAACGCTGGTAACGCGACATCCGGTGATGCTGCGGTAACGGCCAATGTACTGAATGTGGTTAACTCAACCATCGCAGCCGGTGAGAACCAAAAGGTAGCTCAATTCACCCAAGATATATTAGGTGATGTGAAGGGTGATATCATCTTAAGTCCGCTCCTTCTGAAGGCATTCCTTGAGGCTCAAGCACCTGATAATTTGAAGTCAACGATAGATGCCAATAATAACTTCGGCATTAACAACAACCTTCTGCTCAATGCACAAAGTGGTAATGCGACGGTTTCGGGGAATACCAACGCCGGTAACGCTACTACCGGCTCAGCAACGGCGGTCGCCAATGTGGTGAATGTCTTAAACTCAATGATCGCAACACAGCAGTCATTTATTGGTACGATTAACATTTATGGAAGCCTTGAGGGCGACATCCTCATTGCGCCGGACTTCATTCCACAGATGATTGCAAGCAACGGTGGTGACGAATCTGACATTAAAGTTTCAAGTCAAGATACGCAGACTATAGTTAATAATATCTCTGCCGTTGCCGAG
>CAZMJB010000020.1:0-16179 GCA_964566735.1 uncultured Candidatus Saccharibacteria bacterium | reverse complement strand
AAGTAAATCGATCAGCTCCATTTGGCTGGCCATTCATTCCATCAGTCAGCGTCACCCCGACGGGTGTTCCGTGATTATCTTTTCCGGAGCTATCATTGCTGCTTCCGTTAAATGTCCAATGGCCTACGAGACCAAAGCCCGAACAGTCTCCACTTTTTTTCAGGCCAGAAGTATCTATGTAGGCCCGATACCCGTCGGTACTTTCAGCTGCAATACAAAAAGTTTTTGTAGCATCGTCAAAAACGTAATGGGTTGTAATATTGCTATTCTCAGGTAGATTCGCTTGTTGAAGAGATGTGGGCAACGTGTCATTTGATTGTGTTTTAAATACGCTGACCGCCTTAAGTGCCGAAGTGAGATAATTGTCGACTTGAGCAGAGCGAGTTCTGTTTGCGATTCCATTGTAAGCAATTATGGTTACTGCGGCAAGAATAGCGATCACAACGATTACAACGAGGAGCTCTACAATAGTAAAGCCTTTGTTTTTATCATATCCCATTATTGCATGCCCCCCGTTTTGTGCTCATATTTATTTCACGTAACAATCAGTACATTATATACGGATTTATTACCTTGCAAAACCCTATTTTAAAGCTTATGATTAACAGGTATGAAAGAGTTGAAAGAAAAACTACAAAACACAGGATTTACAGGAGAACTCGACGACAGCGCTGAGGCAAAAGAGCTATACTCTCATGACGCTTCAATGTTTGAAATCATCCCTGAAATCGTCGCCAAGCCAAAGGGCGCAGAAGACGTCGCTCGGTTGGTAAAATTTGTTGCCGAAAATAAGAAAACTAACCCAGAATTGTCTTTGACGGCGCGCAGTGCCGGTACAGACATGTCAGGTGCTGCTATTAACGATTCAATTATCGTTGACTTTAACGCTCACCTAAACCAACTTATTACCATTGACGCAAAGACTGCTACGGTTCAGCCGGGTATGTTCTTCCGTGATTTCGACGTTGAGACTATTAAGCTCAATGCGCTTCTTCCGTCATACCCAGCCAGTCGCGACCTCTGTACAATCGGCGGTATGGTCAACAATAACTCGGGTGGTGAAAAGTCACTTGAGTTTGGCAAGACCGACCGCTACGTTACCGAAATGAAGTTCGTATTTGCCGATGGTATCGAACGTATTGTGAAGCCACTGACAAAGGCACAACTCGCTGCAAAGATGGGTCAGGGCGACTTCGAAGGCCGTGTCTACCGTGAACTCTATGAAATGATCGAAGCAAACTATGACGCCATCCAAGCAGCGCGTCCACATGTGAGCAAAGATTCGACCGGCTATCACCTTTGGGATGTTTGGAACCGTGAAACAGAGATCTTTGACCTTGGAAAGGCCATTATTGGTGCCCAGGGTACGCTCGGCTTTGTGACTGAAGCAAGCTTTAACCTTGTAGAGCGCCCAGCGCACTCGGGTCTGCTTGTGTTGTTCCTTCGGGACATCGATGGTCTCGGTGAGCTTATTAAGACCGTCGTCGCGCACAAGCCAGCGACCTTCGAAGGCTTCGACGACGCAACGCTGCTGCTTGCAATCAAGTTCTTGCCAAGCTTCCTCAGCTTCCTTGGGCCTGTGAAGTTTATTCACCTGCTCTTCTCACTTATTCCTGAAGGATTCCAGATGCTTAAGGGTATTCCGAAACTCGTTCTGATGGTTGAGTTTACCGGCGCGACCGAAGAAGAAGTGCGTGAAAAAATTAAAGCACTACACCGTGACCTCACGCCATTCAAGGCTCGCTACGAAATTAACGGTTTCGAAGAAGACCCAACCGAAGGGTCAAGCGAAAAGTTCTGGATTCTTCGCCGTCGCAGCTTCCAGTTACTTCGTAGTAAGGTGAAAGACAAGCACACTGCGCCATTTATCGACGACTTCATTATCAATCCCGAACACTTGCCCGAGTTCCTACCGAAGATTCGTGTGATTATTAATAAGTACAAGCTCTTCGCAACCTTTGCTGGGAACTTGTGTGTTGTTAACTTCCAATTTATTCCACTCATGAAGCTTGAAGATCCAAACGACCGCGCCAAGCTTGAGCCAGCGATGAAAGAAGTAAATAATCTTGTACTTGAGTACAAGGGGTCACTAAGTGGTGAGCACAACGATGGACTCGTTCGTGGACCATGGCTTGAAGCTCAGTATGGTAAGGAAATGGTTGATTTGTTCAAAAAGACAAAAGACATTTTCGACCCAGAGCATATCTTTAATCCAAACAAGAAAGCGAACGCTACGTGGGAGTATAGTTTCTCACACATTCGCGACCACTTCTAAATGCAATGCTCTGTTGAATCGATTGCGTCACGCGAGTGCGTGGCGCTTTCTTTTACCTTGGCGATTGATTATATCTGAATATAAAAACCACCCCTTTTGGAGTGGCTTTTATATAAGGTGAAGACCTATTCGGTTACTTCTACACCCATTGAACGTGCAGTTCCGGCGATAACCTTTACAGCACCTTCGGTGTCGATAGCGTTGAGTTGATCTTTCTTGATTTCAGCAATTTCTTCAAGCTGAGCACGAGTGATCTTACCAACCTTGTCAGTGTGAGGCTTGGCGCTTCCCTTTTGGATGCCAATCTTTTCACGGATGAGGTCGTCAACTGGTTGACCAAGTGACTTCCATGCAAAGGTGCGGTCTTCGAACACTTGAATGTGCACGATTACGTCCTTACCTTGGAGTTCCTTAGTAGCGTCGTTGAAAGGGTTAATGAAGTCCATCATGTTAAGACCCCATTGACCGAGTGTTGAACCAACTGGAGGACCAGCGGTCGCACGACCAGCAGGGATACGGAGCTTCAAGTTACCAATAACTTTTTTTGCCATGTAAACATATTCCTTTGTACTAAATATTAAAATCGCGTTTGTTGAAGCTAGCGCGATATTTAGTGCGTAACTAGATTATTATAGCAAAAATATTGTTGATTGTCCACCTGTATAAGGGGTGCAGGCCTATATTCGATGCAATAGGAGCTTCTGTGCGGCAAGTATGAGTTCTTTGTCTACAGTGTTTCTCAGTCCAAGACCATTTTCTCTTTCGATACGACGTGCGACCCTCGTGATAGGTATAAGGAATTCCGCACCTTCCAGCTCTCCGTAGCGTGGCTGCATAATAAACGTACGAATAGCTCCCTCTTCTGTGGTATGAGTGAAGCGCAGACCGTCATTATAGCCAACAATCCCTTGCTGTCCACAAAGTCTAAAGAATGTCTTTTCATGAGTTTCTTTGGGCGCTCGCTCTTCCTTTGCAATTTCAAAAGGGGGCACGAATAGAGAGTCCCCCTTATAAAATAAGGCCGCAACTGTGTCCTTTGATTCAAATGTTTCGGGCATTAAAAATTCCTTATAAAAAAGAAGGCTCTACAGAGTGTAAAGCCTTCAAATGTGTTATCACGGTGATTAAGACACCTTCTTAACTTGTAGTGCGTCGAGCTCAACTGAAGTGTCACGGCCGAACATGCTGACCATTACCTTCACCTTACCCTTGACGTTGTCGATTTCAGAAATGGCACCATCAAATCCCTTGAATGGACCGTCGGTGATGCTGACCACTTCGCCTTCAGAGAAGTCAATTTGGTGCTTAGGATCTTCGACACCCATACGCTTCTTGATCTTGCTGATTTCTTGATCAGAAACTGGAGTTGGTTGTGTGCTGGTTCCTACGAATCCGGTGACCCCAGGGGTGTTACGGACGATGTACCAGGTTTCGTCGGTGAGCTTCATTTCAACAAGTGCGTAGCCTTGGAAGATTTTCTTCTCAACTACCTTGCGCTTACCGTTCTTGATTTCAATTTGCTTTTCCTTTGGTACCATTACGTCGAAGATCTTGTCAGCCATGTCAACCGCGTTAATACGCTGGCGAATGCTGTCGGCAACCTTTTCTTCGTAGCCACTGTAGGTGTGGATGGCGTACCATTGTCGTGATGAGTCGTATCGATTCTTTGTCATATATTCCTTTATCCTTACGCGATGATGATTTCGAAAATCCATTTAAAAAGCATGTCGAGGAGGACGATAAGTCCCATGAAAAAGAGGCTAAACAGGATAACTGCAACAGTAAGTGCCCATGTTGCTTTACGGTTTGGCCAACGCACTTGGCGAAGTTCAACCCATGCACCCTTAAAGTACCCGCCCATACGAGCGAAGATGTTCTTCTTTTCTGTCGTTTCAGTCGTGTCGGTCTTTGTAACCTTCTGCGCTTTTACTGCCTTGGTTTTTGACGCTACTGCAGGCTTTGGAGCCTTCTTTAACGCGTCGTCGGTAGCGGTAATGCGAGTGACTTTCTTATTCTCTGCCACTTTTTCCTCCCAAATAAAATAGTCTGCTGTTGCAGACTGTCAAGGCTATTGTAGCGTACCTCTAGCGAAACGTCAATATGACTCCTAGGGCGCATAGTGTATTATATACCCAGAAGATGCTTGAGGTTATATTACTTATCATTAATTTCGTACTGACGGGTATTTTGGCGGTTATGTCGCGCCAACTTTACCGAGCCTTTAAGCGAAGTACGCCGCCGGCATACAAGTCAAAGCAGGCCCTTGAAAGTGACCTTCCGAGCGTGACGGTGTGTATTCCGGCTCGTAATGAAGCCCACGCCCTCATCGACTGCTTGCAGGGAGTTATAAACTCGGACTACGAGAAACTTGAAATTATTGTGCTCGATGACGTGTCTGGCGACGATACCTCGGCGCTGATTAAGTCATTTGCGAGTGAAGGTGTCCGGTTTGTAAAAGGCTCTGCGCTTCCGTCTGGCTGGCTTGGTAAGAACCATGCACTGCAAGGGCTCCTCGAAGAAGCCAGTGGCTCGTACGTATTATTTATGGATGTCGACACGCGCCTTTCGCCGCGGGCGATTGAGCACATGGTGCGCTATACCCTTTCAAAGCGAGCGTCAATGATCTCGGTTCTCCCTCGGCGTGAAGACGGCTGGCGTGCCAGTGTGATTGCTTCTCCGCTTCGTTATTTCTGGGAGATTATCTTTGGGCGCCGTTTGTGGCCGTCCACTGCGAGTAACGCCTGGCTCATTCGCCGAGAGGTCTTATTAAAGCGCTTTGACGGTTTTAAGGCATTGAAGAACGCAGTACAACCCGAGGCGAAGATTGCCGCTGAGTTAGCGCAGACCAATGAGTACCACTTCCTTATTGGTTCTGAAGCCTTTGGCGTGGGATACGAAAAGAAGTGGCGTTCGCAGTTGACGACCAGTACTCGCTTGCTCTACCCGCTGCTTGGGAATCAAGTAGCACTCGCCATTATCGCTGGGCTCGACCTTCTGATATTACTGACGCCGTTTGCGCTACTCTTCGTTATTGTGCCGTTATGGCTCATCTCGCCATTTATCGCTCTCTTTACCGTACTCAATGCTCTTGCCTTTTGTGTACTCTACGGAGCATACACACGCCGCGTTTGGCGTCGTGGTTGGCTGATTGGCGCCGTATTGTGGCCATTGATTGTACTTCAAGAGGCCGCTCTTATTTTTGCTAGCTGTATTCAGTACAAGCGAAATACGGTTACTTGGAAGGGTCGTGTAATTCGACCGGAAGCTCGAAGCTAAACGACGAACCGTGGTTGATACGACTCTTTAGCTCGATGCGAGTATGAAGCTTGTGCGCAAGCTTGGTTGAGACGTAGAGTCCAAGCCCAGTACCGTTTGTTTCACGAATTCGGTAATCTTCGCTGCGGTAGAACTTACCAAAGACTTTATTTTGATCGGTGCGGCTGATGCCAATGCCCGTATCTTTGACTGTGAAGGTAACGATGTCTTTTGTTCGGCGTGCAATAACTGTCACGCTCCCCTCTTTGGTGTATTTAATAGCGTTGGTGATGAAATTCTGAAGCAACTCTTCAAGGTAGAGGCGGCTGACGTTTACCGTACCGAGCCTGGCGCCGAGGTCGAGGTTAAGGTGAAGCTTGCGCGCTTCAGCTTCTTTTTCGTAGCGCTGGTGCATAAGATGGAGTAGTTCTTCGACGTCAATTTGCTCAGGGGCATCAGCCACACCACGCTCTGCGCGCGACAAGGTGCTTAGGTCATTCACCATCTTCGCAAGGTATACGACTTGATCATGCGCGGTCGTAATGTTTCCTGCAAGGAGCTTTGGCTCGGGTTGCTTTGGTTGCTTCATCATGAGCTCAAGGTTCGATAGCGTTCCTTCAACGATTGTAATAGGGGTGCGGAGTTCATGACTCACAACACTAATAAATTCATCCCGCTCTTCTTCGAGGCTCTTTTGCTTGGTGACGTCACGCATAATAAGAATATACCCGCCTAGCTCGTCGCGGCGCTTCGTGAGGCTGTAGTTGCTGCGAATTGGCGCAGAGGTAATCTCGAGGCGGATTGACTCACCATCTGCGTAGGTGTGGTTGAGGTCATCACGGCGGGTTGCTCGCTTGGTGTCTTTCAGCACATCATGAAGGTTTGTCGCCTCGTTGTCTTTTGTCGAGAGCTTGAAAAGGTCGCTAATGTTCTTATTCTTTAAACTATCGTTCGTATCAAGCAGGTCGAGCGCTGCTGCGTTATACATAAGGATAGAACCCTTTTCATCGGTGGTAAATGCAGCGTCGGTGAGGTTATTCATGATAGTCAGAATACGGTCGTACTGCAGGCGCTCGCGGCGCTGGCTGTGTAGTAATGCCTTGCGCTTAGTTTCCTGCGCGCTGAGCACTCCAAGGATTGCAAAGCCAAGGAAGATGGTGGCAAAAATCGTTAACCCGTTTTCAACAAGAACGGCCGGAATGTTCGGGTAGAATACGAGCGCATCAAGAGCACCTGCCGCGAGTAGTGCGAGGGCACTGAGTAATAGCCCTTTTGTGCCGAAATACAGCTGGCAGGCAATAAGGAGAAGTACATACAGCGGCGCGAAAGGCTGCGCAAAGCCTGTAATAAACATGAATGTACTAAGTGCAAAGATATGAATAAGCGCAAGGCGCCACCCTTGTTGTGTGCGGTCTTCGGTGGGTATCGCATAGAACAAGAGGCTCATAAGTACCCACAAAATAGAAATCGTTAGGGTAATTTGGGCGTTAATGAAATGAAGGCTCGGAATGATACCGGCAAGGATAAGAATCGAGTACATGGCAAGTACCGGCGTAATGACAACACTAATAACGCGTACTGCACGCGCCGCTTCATGATTGTACTCGGCACCACCCATTTGCTGCATAAGTGCTTATGATTATAGACTATGCCACGCGGTATGCCTATGGGTTAAATTGAGGGCGCTTCCTCTTTAAGAACCTTCCGGTGCTGTTTGTAGAGCGGGTCACCTTGCTCAACGAGGCTCCAGAAGCGGACACTGTGGTTCATCTCCACTGTATGTGCGAGCTCGTGAATAAGTACATAATCAATCAACTCAAACGGAAGCTTCATAAGGGCAATGTTAAGGCTGATAGTGCCCGTGCTGCTGCAGCTCCCCCACCTACTGCTGGCATGAGAGAACCGCACTTTCGTATAGCGGAAGCCAAGTTGTTCGGCGAGGTAACTAAGGCGTTTTGGGAGGTAGCTTTTTGCCTCAAGCCGCAGGGCGGCAATACTCGCATCACGAACCTTACGAATGACGTCTGGGTCAGACAGTGTGTAGCCAGCTGGGAGCGCTACAATAATGTGCTGCTTGCTTCGTGTGGCTGCCACTCGAGATCCGCCATGACGGACAATCAGAGTGTGACTCTTACCTATTTGCTGTCCGTCGGTATACGATGCATGCGGCTGCGCTTGCTCAAGCATCCTCCGCAGCTGCGGCCTTGATGATCTCACTAACCTCTTAAGAAGAAACAGCGGTGCATAGACGGGCATTGAGGCCCTGAGCGTCCCGTCCGGAGCAACACGAAGTCGTACCTGGGTAGCGCGAGCGCTTCGTCGGATTGTAATAGCGCCAAACTCTTCATCGTTAATTGTTGGCATAGTAGTGTCTCCTAGCGGAGGAAGGTTCCTCGGTTGCGGGCGTGATTACGAACAGTGACCTTGGTTGCCGCTTCCTTTTGCTCCTTGCTTTGAGGGACTTTCGGTTGTGAGTGGTCAGGGGTCGCAAGCTGCTTCAAAATAATCTTCAGTTGTGAGGCGTAGGTGTGTTTGCCGCTAATGACAACCATTTTCTCTTTTTCACCTGGTGGGTCGAAATGATCAAGCAATGCATCGAAATCATCGCTGTGAAGGCCAGAACCACGCGGGTATGGCTTTGTAGCGCGGCGATGTGCCTCATTTGTATCTGTTTGCACCCATACAATAAGCGGTCGATAGCCGAACTTTACAAGTTTGCGCACCATTGCTTCACGCTTCTCTTTTCCGTCGAGCCCTCCGTCAATCAAAACAGTCCGGTGCGTCTTCATGTACTCGGTCAAAATAATGTCACGAAGTGCCTCTGCGTCTTCAAACGAAAGATTAAACTCACGTTGGAGTTTTGTTTGGCTCACAATAGGAGCCTGAAATGTTTCAGCAAAGTGTTCCGCAAAGGTGCTCTTTCCAGACCCAGGGATGCCAATCATGATGATAGCGTGCGGACTCGCAGCAGTAAGAGGCTTCATGATAGACAGTATATCAAAAGTCGGTATCTGGTACGAGGGTTACGGGCCGTCGTTTGCGCCCGGAGTGACTTCTACGTCCTCACCACCCGGAAGATCGCCGCCAGTTTGTTCACCCTCTGGGGCTATATCAGTGGTATCGGTGGTATTCGTTGAGTCGGTGGTGCGAGTCATTGATTGCCATACGAAGTACCCTGCGACGGCGGCAGCAAGAACAAATACTACTACAGCAAGTGTAATAATGAGCTTCTTTGATTTATTCTCAGGTTTTGGCGCGGCAGGCTGCGGAGTGTACGGATCAATGACGGGAGTCGGTTGCCACGTCGGTGCTGGCTGCTGAGGAGGGGTAGCTTGTGGCGGTGCGGCTGGCTGAGCCTCCGGTTGCCGTACGGGTTGAGGAGGAGTAAGATTCTCGGATTCGATTGCATCGATTTGCTGCAGGGCGACTGCGTCGTTGTCAGGGCGTGGCGGCTCCTGCGGCGCTGTTGGATATGAAGCCTGTACGTCAGGCGAAGCTGCTGGTGCGTTCGGGTCTTGATCTTGTGGATTCATATCCTGAGTATATCACCGCCCCGCTTATGCTTCAAAACGCTTGGTCAGTTTCACGAGGAAGAAGGCTTCGACGCGCGGGCTAGGATAAAGTCGAACGGCGTTTTGTAAAGCTGGGGAATACTTTTTATCATTCCACTCGAGAACAGATGCGGCGCGATTGTCCAGATAACTCGACAGTTCATCAAGGCTTTCAATTGATACATCATCATTATGTCTGAGTAAATAATCAACGACCGCTTCGTTCTCTTCCGGTGCCATCGTGCAGGTACTATAGACGAGTGTGCCGCCGGGCTTTAGGAGTTGCCAAGCTTGAACGATAAGCTTCTTCTGCAGCTGCTGAAGGCGTTTAATATGTGCCACCGACCATGATTCGAAGTCTTTTCTATTGTCGAGCGTCATCATCCCCTCGCCGCTACAGGGTGCATCAAGCAAAATTTTATCGAATGAGGCGTGCTCGAAATGGTGCGAGAGTCGCGACGCATCGTGGAGGGTGTACGTAGTGTTTTGAACATTCAAGCGCTCCAGGTTACGCTGTAGTTTGTGAAGGCGCGGCCGGGAGTTATCATTCGCGGTGATGAAAGCACTGTTATGTGCCATTTGAGCGACGTGACTTGTTTTCCCGCCAGGTGCTGCACAAACATCAAGAATTACTTCACCCTCCATTGGGTTGAGCGCGATGACGGGAAGCCAGCTGGCGGCGTTTTGAATATATAGGGAGCCATCATCCGCATAAGAACTATCTCGAACGGCTTCTATCCCACTATCAATAAAGAGTCCTTCGCGCAGCCATGGTACCTGTTGCACTTCAACATCCATGCTTCCGAGTGCTTGCTGAGCGGTATCAAGGGTAGTGCGAAGGGTATTTACGCGAACGCTCTGCTGACGGCCAATAGAAAGGAGCTGCGCCGCGGTTTCTTCGGAAACTTGCAGTGCTCTGCTTGTTCGCTCTATAAGTTGAACTTGCTTTTGTTTGAATTTATCTGTCGTGCGCGCCATGTGTTAGACGGCCTTAATCACGCTTACAAGTTCTGGAAACTCAGCACGTATATAATGGTCGGACGCAGAAATCTCAAGTACCTGCGCATGTGGGAGTGCTTGTTGATAGTTCATGAAATCTTCAGCGGCGATAACGGGATCGTCTTTTGCACCAATAATGGTTACGTTGCCAGCTTGCATATGAAATAATTCTGAGATTCCTGTCAGCCTAAAATCACCGAGGGATTCATTGGTTTCGTCATCATAGGGTGCCGCGACCAATATGGTTGCTGCGGCCTTAAACGGTATTTGTACCTCTGAAAGATATTTTGCGAGGAATATGCCTCCCATGGAGTGCCCAACGAGAATACACCCATCTTTAAGCACTTTCGCTACTTGATCGAAGTACACTTTCCATTCGCTGTACTGTGCGTTGCTGGTATTTGGCATTGAAGGAATAAGTACCAGGTAGTCATCACCGAGGCGTGTCTGAAGCGACTCTTTCCAGCCCGGCGCATACGCGATGCGCTCAAGGCGCACTTCTTTATTTTGAAGGGCATCGAAGTACTCCTCGTATGTATCGAATGTGGTGCCGCCTCGAAGAACTACTACCTGCTTCATGTCTTTAGTATAATCGATGAACTAGAGTAAGTTAACCCGTGAGGCTAGTTCGAAAAGTTCTTGCTTACTGAGGCGGTGGAGCGATGAGTTCTTGGGGAATACTGTTTGGGTAAAGGATTTGGTGTCACGTTTGTCATGCGTGTACGCAGTA
Source organism: uncultured Candidatus Saccharibacteria bacterium (assembly GCA_964566735.1). GTDB lineage: Bacteria > Patescibacteriota > Saccharimonadia > Saccharimonadales > Saccharimonadaceae > Microsaccharimonas. The sequence goes on along the minus strand of CAZMJB010000020.1, from coordinate 5,369 downwards.
GCTACTGCGGTAGCCAGTAGCGTACTGAGTGTTACGGCGTAGGCAATTGCCTCCTCAATGAGTGGATCGTAGCTAATGGCGGTGGTTGAGAGTATTTCTACAATCGCTCCGTGACTCGAAAACAGTCCGATGTGGGTGATATGACCCCAATGGAACACGACGTGAATGAGTTCGTGCAAAACAATACTGAGAATAATGCCAATAACGGCAACTATGATTCGAGTATCAAAAAAGGAGCGCCGTACTTGGCGCACCCTCCGGGTGAATTGCTTCATTACTTACATTATACCATTTTTAGATATAGACGTCAATTTAGGCGATGGCGAGGAAAAAGAAACAGACGGCAAGGAGTGCAGCTACGGGCACCATCACCATGCGTTCTTTTTTACTTTTGGAAATGGCATTCATGAAGATACCAAGTACAAAGTAGCCAAAGAAAGCCCAAGTGGCCGCGTTAATAAGCGTACTGTCTTGACCATCTCCTACAATGCCAGCCTTAGCCAAAGCAAACCACGCAAAGATGATGTAGAGGACGATTGAAAGAATGCTTGAGACGCGGAGCTTAGGCGTCAGTACTTTGTGTTGGCCGCCCCAGGCGTATTCACCGATTGGCGCTTTTGCGATGAGCGCAAGTTGAAAGAGTGTTAATAGGCCCAGGATTGCAACGGCGATGTAGGCCCAAATTTCTACAGAATTCATAGTGTTAGGATAACAAACGCAAATGCCCTGGGTCTATATCAAAGGTGATCATGACCTCCGGCCTGCGGAAAGTGCCCTCTTGGTACTGTTCAAGTGGGGTGAGCTTGTCCCAATAGCTTTTGGCGAGCTGCTCAAGCTTGTTTTGCTGATGGTGCGTAACGGCGTCTTTAAGCGCGTCGTAGGTATCGAGGTCGGATACGTAGCAACCCTTAACAGGAACGTCAATTTCCAGCACGCTGTAATCATTTGTAGCGGCGTACTTTTTTAGTGGCACCACGGCTCCGTCCCTAATATCAGTAATTGAACCGTTATGCGCGTAAAAGCAATATAGATTATCATCTCGACTCACGCCTGCCTCTTTCAGCGCTGAAGAGCGGTGTTGATCAAGGATCGCATCGGTTTGAATGATGTATTTGTCGTCGCCCTTTTGACCTCGTGACGTACGTATCAACCCTTTCTGGAGGATTGCACCCACTGAGTCTGGTTTTACTTCATGGTATAGCTTCATGGCTACTCTACCCTCCTTGCAAAGAACTCTTCGGTTTCACGCATAAATATCTCGGCGGTTTTTGGCCCTACACCGTATAGTTTTTGAAGACGTTTTGATAATTCATCCTCGTCGAGGCTTTGTTCAATCATGAGGGTAAGTGAGCCATCGTAGCCGTTGACAAGTTGCTGCATACAAGTTTTAAGCGCGTGGGTCATGACGTGCTGGTAGCGCGTATAGCCACCTTTTCGCAGGAGGGCGGTGAGTTTTCGGTCGGGTAACTGCAAGATAGCCCAGGGAAGGTCAAGCTTTTTATCTATAAATAATTGCCAGGTTTTTACCGCAACCGTTGATTGAATTGGCTTGCCAAGCAGAAAAGTCATCAAAAACCAGCGAAAAAGATCGTCGTCCCCGCTCATGACATCGAGGTCGAAGTCGATGGCGTGATGGACGGGTCGAGGTCGTTTGGAAACCCTCTTCTTCGGGGAAGGTGTGCGTACCATGTCACTCCTTTCTGTCGCTTGCTTCTGTATCTATTTTAACAAATAGGCATTACTTCACGGCAGCTTAGCGAAGGGACTACGACGTACGGAGTACTTTCTCCATTGCTTTACCCTTAGCGAGTTCGTCGACTAGCTTATCGAGGTAGCGAATTTCTTTCATGAGTGGTTGGGGTTAAGATAGCGCAATAGCTAGTGCATCCCGCGCGTCGTCAAATGAGAACAGCTGCGGCGCTTCGGCAACGTCTACCCATTTCACTTCAAAGTCTTCCCCGTCTTGAAGATTTTGCTGTGGCGGAAGATCATTTGCAAGGCACATCGAGTAGTATGTAACAGTCTTTACGATGTGCGTGTCGTTTTTATCAAACTCGTACGTTTGGTCGCCTAACTTTTTGACAATCTCGACATCATACCCGGTTTCTTCTTTTACCTCGCGAATGGCGGCCGATTCTGGAGACTCCCCCTCGTCGAGCTTTCCTTTCGGGAGACTTGTCGAGCCGCGTATTTCCGATGAAATGACAAGTACCTTGCCGTCATTTAGGACAACACCGCCCGCAGAATGTTTGTAGACTGTTTCGTTCATCTTTATATAGTATCAAACCCTCTATTCGTACGTCTCAAGGCGATACTTGCCAAGTACCGCATCAAGTTCGGGGCCGTCGATCCAACGATACGGGCAGTGCGGACATACGTCCAAAATAACATCGGTCATTTGATACTGAGTCGGCTGCATCTGGTGCTCGCAGTGCGGGCAGAATAGTTCTTCGTGGTGCGCTTCCGTAACTTTTGACGTTACTTTTGGTGGTCGCCCAAACAGCTCAGAAAGCTCTTTAATGATGTGAGTGCTATCGCGGCGTACATCAATCATATCAGTACCCTTCATAAGGTATCCGTGGCCTTCTGGGCATGCGAGCCACTGCTTGCCTTCTTTTAGTTCCGTCTTACATACTGGGCACGGCAAATTAAGATATGAGTCTTCCAGCTCTTCCCCTACTTGGGTAACGAAGAGTCGAACGTCCTCTGGCGAGTTTACTTGTGAGAATGCGGGTTTAATAAGACGGATGAATTCATCAGCTACATCGAGTGAAGGTAGAAGTTCTTCGTCCAGAAAGTAGAGTGCGTTATTCACGATTTCCCAGTGGTAGTTCTTACAGAAGTCGATGCTGAATACCATTGCCTGTGGGTCGAGGTGATACCTGGTGAGCGATTGCTGACCGCCTTCTGCGTAGAGCGAGAAGTATGATTGATAGTTGCCTTCAAGAACGACAGGTTCCATGTTGACGCCTGCACCCCAAGCCTTGCCTACCTCGCCCTGCGGAATGCCAACAAGGTGCAGTTCTGTTTTAAATGGAAGTGAGAATGCATAAATTCCCTTCACCTCGCGAAGATCAGTTCCGGAAATATCACCAACGAGATACATGTACGGCGTGCCGTTAGGGGTGCGGCCACCTTTACCAAATGAGACGATGTTTGAGATTCCGTTTGTGAGGAGGATTGGTTCTTTTTTGTTTGGCATAGGTTAACTATAGCAAAAAGCCCTCGAATCAGGTTTATTTAACAATCCTTATAGTCGACAGTAGCCCGCAGGAACTCAGAACTATTTTAAACGTTTCTTGCGAATTACTTCGACAATGGAGTAGACGACTCCACCAACAACTAATGCTATAACGATATGTATGATATAACCATAAATATCAGTAGGTTTCATTAGAAAATACAGCACGAAAAGTGTAATTACTAATACCACCCCTGCAATGGTATTGGAAATCTTATTATCATCGTCTGATGCAAATATATTTTTAACCATAATTGAAGTATAGCGAAAGCCTCCAAAATAGTAACTGGCTTTTTTGAGTTTAAATTTGGCAGGGGCACGAGGAATAGCTCCGCCACCGTAGGTGTTCGAACCTCGATCTGCCGCCAGCGAGCTGTCGGGATCGAGGCCCAAAACCTAGCAACACAAGCCAAAGAAAATGATGGACATTGAGAGTCCATCATTTTCTTTGGCAGCCCCTCGTGGAAGAATTACGAACTCAAGCTCAGCTTTATTGAACCTCAGGGTATTCAGCCAGCACGTTTCTAACAGAATACTGAATTGCAAAGTCCAGCCTTTTCAGCAAGTCTTTTTCGTTACTAAACACAACTTGCCTCGCATGCCTTGTCTGTCGTTCATTTAAGGCTTTCACTATTAAGTCAGATGCAGGGACATATTTCATATCTGGACGCTCTTGATAAGTAGCCATCAGTGAAATGTTTTTAGTTATAGGAAAAGTTAGCTCAATGCTTTTTTGTGCAAGACCTGGATGAAAAATGCCATATTCTCCATCCTCGTTCAATAAATCTGGGTTATGCAAGGACACAGGATCGTCTGAAGTAAAGAATTCTCGATCCTCACTCACAAGAAAAACCCAATTCATTTCGAAGATATAACCATAAGTAGTGGCTGCTAAATATGGAATAGACATAGCCTGGTGACTGCTCATATCCTCTCTTATTTTCAGAACTTCAGAAATGGGCGTACCCCTTTTTTTCTTACTCTCAGGAATAAAGTCGCTAAGTTCGGCCATCTGCAGCTTCTCCTCTTCACTCAAATTTTGAAATGAAGCTTCATGATCCGCTAGTTGCTCTAAAAATTCACCCAACGCAAGCCGCCTGTTCTCTGTGCGTGCAAGCTGTGCGGCTATGAAATATGCCATGAATTCCTTTTCACTCATATCCAATTCTTGGTGTTTTTTGATTTTTTCAACAATAGTTCCAAATCCGCCTTCAAGGTTGCTGAGGAATTCCTTTTCTACGAGATAAGATTTTTCACCATTGGCAAAAGTGATCGTGTTGAAATCTTTCCTGTTCAATATATTGGCCGGTATATTGTGAAAGTACTTTAACTTATGATTCAATACCCAACATTGACCATTCTCATCAGTGAAGTTTTGAAGATAAACAACCGGAACGGTGTGGTGTTTACGAGGCTGTTTTTGACTTTTCTTCCGCATATTTACTATCGTAACAAAAAGCCTCCATATTGGAGACTTTATTCATACTGCTTATGCTTGTCAGCCCCTAGTGGATGAGCTTCGAACTCATTTAGATAGCAAAGTGCCCCACATCATCGACGCAGAGCACTAAGCTTGTTGCGGGTGATGCGGGGCTCGCTTCAGGACGCGTTCTGCCACTCGGGGAGAGCTCTGATCTCGAGCAGTTGCTCGATGCTGATCTCATCCTTCGCGACGCCGTGTTCGGAGCACCACTTCTCGACCACTTGGTCACGGGTGCGGATAAGACCCTCGTGCTCAGGAGAGCTTCGGATCAGCGAATCACGGACAGCGTTTGTCGATGCGTCACTCATCATTCCTCATTTCGTGTAGGGAAAAGTGATGATTATATTATAACAAATATTTCAATAAAGTCAATGTGCTTATGCTTGGCAGCCCCTCGTGGAAGAGTTAAGAACTTTATCCATTGACTAAAAGTACAATAGTTGCTATAATAATATTAATTGATCGAATCTGGATGAGATTAATATGTTCTTTAATTCGATTGCCGCAGAGTCGGTGTCACAACGGTGACTAAGCGACTAAGGATCCAGATTCCTGTCGCGATTAAACCCTAAGAGTTCTTAGAGCTTGCGCATAGGCGCTTCATTAGGTAGTAGAGCGAGCGCTATAGCTTCCCCGGATGAGCTA